>JBDSYI010000041.1:0-3823 GCA_039925745.1 Casimicrobium sp.
AACTGATCACCTGCGTGAAATTTCACACGCATCGAAGCCAAGGCCTGGCGTTGAGCGGGTGCGATTGCCTGGTGAAGGTGGGTTGGCGCGAAAGCGAAAGCAGTTGACCGATGGCGTGATGCTGCATCACACGATCATGCCTGCTATGGGGCCGATTGCGGCGCAACTAGGCGTTGCTATGCCACCAGGGGTTTGACGTCGAACGGGTTCGAGCGCAACCGCCAATCAAGGCTTGCATCAAATAAACTTTCGTCTCACATGACGTCTGCACCGGGGCTATGAGCGATAAAGATAAATTGTCGACTATCGCGATTCTGCCGATTCAGCCCCCATAGGACGGTGCATTCATCGAAAAGCTATAGCTCAATCTAGTGTTTGATGCTGTCTCGATATCAAGCGCGAGGCGTATAAAAATGGATGCGCACAAACGCTCTGCGATCAGACGACCAACGTTGCTTCCACCTCAAACAGCGCGCCCTTCGGCAGCGATGCCACACCGACCGTAGAACGCGCTGGGTAGGGCTGTTGAAACAGTGCCTCCATTTTCGCGTTGACTAAGCCAAAGTTGGCGAGATCAGTGAGGAACAGCGTGAGTTTGGCGATGCCTGAAATCTCTCCACCGGCAGCGGTGATGACGGCTTGCATGTTGGCAAACGCCTGATCCACTTGCGCTTCAAAACCTTCGCGCAGATTGCCCGTAGCCGGGTCGATCCCGATCTGGCCGGAGCAGAAAACGACCGTGCCCTTGAACGCAAAATTTACGCTGATGGCCTGTGAGTAGGGGCCGAGAGCCGCGGGCGCTTTATCGGTGTGGACGACGTGGTTGTTCATGTGGATTTCCTTCTGGTTAAACGGATGGAGGTCGTAAACGGGTAACGATTTCGCAGGTGAGTGGAGCCTGATTCATCGTGTAGAAGTGAATGCCTGGCGCACCACCATCAATGAGACGCTGGCAAAGCTGTGTAATGACATCCGCGCCGAACGCACGGATGGACGCGGCGTCGTCCATATAGCCCTCCATCTTCAGCGCGATCCAGCGCGGCACGTCGATGGAGTCTTTCGCGGCAAAGCGGGCGATTTTTGAGAAGTTGTGGAACGGCATGATGCCCGGCACGATGGGAATCGTCACGCCGCGTTTTCTGACTTCATCGACGAAATGAAAATAGGCGTCGGCGTTGAAGAAAAATTGCGTAATCGCCGAGTGCGCGCCAGCGTTGGCTTTGGTCACGAAATTAGTAAGATCGGCTTCAGCGTAGCGGCATTGCGGGTGGTACTCAGGGTAGGCTGCTATTTCGATCACGAAGTCGTCGCCGTGATGCTCGCGAACGAAACGCACCAAGTCACTCGCATAGGCAAATTCACCCATTGACACAGTGCCACTGGGCATATCTCCGCGCAATGCGACGATGCGCTTGATGCCTTTTTCCTTGTACAACGCGAGTGTTTCGGCAATGCTCTGCTTCGTCGCGCCGATGCATGACAAATGCGGCGCAGCGGCGTGACCGGAGTCGATGATTTCGAGCACGGTGGCGAGCGTTTTGTCACGGGTGGAGCCACCCGCACCATAGGTCACGCTGAAAAACTCGGGCGATAGCGCGCCGAGTTGTTGCGTGACGGCGCGCAGTTTTAACGCGCCTTCCGGCGTGTTCGGCGGGAAAAATTCGAATGAAATATTGTTCATGGTGAAGGTGTTTTCTTCTTTGTCTTCCTGGTGCTTTTTTTCGTGGCAGCGGCCCGCAGCGCTGCGCCCCATGCCTGCTCGGCCCAAGGTGCCATCAATGTGGCGGACTCCATCGCATCATCCGGCACGGTGTAATAGCTCATGCTGCGCGGTTTACCCGCCATGTCATAAGTGAATACCTGGCAACCAGCCTGCTCGAACTGGCTGCGCGATTCATCATCCACCTTGAGCCAGAGTTGATCCATCGCGATGATGGCAAACGTCTTGCCATCGATGGAAAATCCGCTGCCGCCGAACATCCGTTTTGCGGCAATGCCTGCGATACCTGCATGGGGAGCAAGCGACGCAAATAGCTCGATGCAATAGTCGCGGAACTCATCTTTTTGTGAGCTCATGCCGATACCTTTGCGTAAACGAAATATTCACGATTACCGTCACCGCCTCTGATTGAGCTGTCAAAGTAGTCGAGGACGTTGAGACCGGCATCGGCGCAGGCCTTTCGAATAGATTTTTCCACCACCGCATAGAGGGATTCATCGCGAACGATGCCGCCTCGGGCGAGGTTGTCCGCGCCCACTTCGAACTGCGGTTTGACCAGCGACAACACTCGCCCGCCTTCGCGCAAAAGCGCGGGCCATTGCGGCAACACTTTGGTCAGCGAGATGAACGACACATCGGCAACGATCAGATCGAACGGTTCGCCGATGTTTTGCAACGTGCGAGCGTTGACGCCCTCAATACAAGTGACGCGCGTATCGTTGCGGATCTTCGCATGCAATTGATCGTGGCCAACATCGACGCCAACTACATTGGCAGCGCCGCGTTGCAGCAGACAATCTGTGAAACCACCCGTTGATTGACCGACGTCGAGGCAACGGGAATTGGCCACATCAAGCGCCACATGACCCAGCGCGCCTTCGAGTTTGAGCCCGCCGCGAGACACGAAACGATCCAGCTCGCTAGCTTCGATTTCCAGCTCGACATCCGCGTGAACGGTGGCGCTTGCCTTAGTCAACGCGACCTTGGCGGCACCATCACGCGTGAACACGTGCCCCGCGACGATCAGACGCTGCGCAGCAGTGCGCGAAGGCGCAAGCCCGCGCTCAACGAGCAACACATCGGCACGCATGAAAAATGATTACTGCGCTGTGACCGTTTTCCCGGACTTACCGAAAGGAATAATCATCGATAACAGCCAGGAGATCAAACCGTAAAGCAGTCCGCCAAACACCGCAGTCCAAAAACCATCAACGGAGAAACCGTTCAGCATCTTGCCGACCATCCAGAACAGCAGCCCGTTGATCACAAGGTAGAAAAAACCGAGTGTCAAGATCGAGATGGGAAGCGTCAGCAATGTCAGCACCGGTCGGATCAGCGTGTTCACAGCGCCGAGCGCGAACGCCGCGACAAGCGCAGCGAAGAAGCTCGTCACCTTGATTTGCGGCATGAAGTACGCGACGGCCATTAAAGCGACAGCGTTGAGTACCCAGACGATTAGTAAGCGAATCATGGTGTCTCCGGTGGGGTGGACACGTTGTGCCCACCGTGTTGCGTTGGCTAATGCGCGGAATAGGCGTGGACACGAAAGTGCCCACGCTACGGAACGCTAGTAACGGTAAGTATCTACCTTGTATGGCCCAGCTTTGCTCACACCAATGTACGCCGCTTGCTCGGTCGTCAATTCAGTCAGCATCGCGCCGACTTTTTTCAGATGCAGACGCGCGACTTTCTCGTCAAGATGTTTCGGCAATACGTAAACCTTGCCAGATTCATACTGATCCTGCTTGGTAAACAGCTCCATCTGCGCGATCACCTGGTTGGTGAACGATGAGCTCATCACAAAGCTTGGGTGACCCGTGGCGCAACCGAGGTTGACCAGGCGGCCTTTCGCCAGCAACGTGATCTTTTTGCCGTCCGGGAAAATGACGTGATCCACTTGGGGCTTGATCTCGTCCCAGGTGCATTTTTCGAGCGACGCGACATCGATTTCGTTGTCGAAGTGACCGATGTTGCAGACGAGGCAGTACAGAAAACCCTTGCGGATAACCGCCAAATCGTTTTTATCGAAGATAACAATGAGGCTGCGGCCATTGCGGTTTTTGAAACCGGCTACAACCTTTTCCGCGGAAAATATATCTACAT
>JBDSYI010000042.1:0-2819 GCA_039925745.1 Casimicrobium sp.
GCCAGACGCTCGGCATAGCTGGGCTCGGGATGGCTGCGATACGCCGCGCGTTGTGCTTCGAATGCGCGTTGAAATTCCTCGGGGATCTGGGGGCCGAGCGCTGGTGTGTCAAGCATCGGCGTGGTCAAAGTATTCACAGAAGTTTCCTCGGGTAACAAACGGTAAGTGACAGGCGGTAGCGGCTACACGCTTGGCAAGAGCCTGTCTAGTAACAGGTTGCATCGTACAGCTTTTCCGCGAAATCGTTTGTATGTTGGGGATAAATTCGAAAATCGCATAAAGTCGACTTTAATAATAATCAGCCGTCAGCCCCTAAGCAGGCTTACTTTCAACAGAAAGCTGCTTGTGTTCTAGCCGTCTCGATGCGATCCAGATCAGCAGCAAAACGGGCACGCCCATCAGCGCTGTGCCGATGAAAAATACGTTGTAGCCGACCGCATCCACCGCAACGCCGGAGAAGCCCGCCAGCCACTTCGGCAACAACAGCATCATCGACGACATCAACGCGTACTGGGTCGCGGAATAGTTGATATTGACCAGGCTCGACATGTAGGCGATGAATGCGCTCGACGCGATACCGCCGCTCAAATTGTCAATCGAAATTACGGCGGTCAATCCATTCACGTCGTGTCCGCGCAGCGACAGCCATGAGAACAGCAGATTGCTCGCTGCCGACAACACTGCGCCCAGCATCAACGTGCGCATCACGCCGAAGCGCATCGACAACACGCCGCCCAGCCCGGCGCCAACCAGCGTCATGATCACACCGTAAATTTTGGTGATCGCGGCGACCTCGTCCTTGCTGTAGCCCATGTCGACATAAAACGGATTGGCCATGATGCCCATCACGATGTCGCTTACGCGGTACGTTGCAATCAGCGCGAGTACCAGCAGCGCGTTCCAGCCGTAGCGGCGGAAGAAATCAGCAAATGGCTCGACGAGTGCCGTCTGCATCCATTCACCGATATTTTTCGCGGGCGTGAACGGACGTGGAATGGGCTCCCGCGTAAACATTACGGTGACGAAGCCGACGATCATCGACGCGGCCATCACCAGATACGCGATTTTCCAGCTATTCGGATCGTAGTTCTGCGGATTGGCCACTTCGGCCCTTGCAGCAATCCAGAGCACGCCCGCTCCCGCCCAAATCATCGCCAACCGGTATCCGGTTTGATACGCCGCGGCCAGCGCGGCCTGATGGTCCACGTCGGCTGATTCGATGCGAAACGCGTCGAGCGCGATATCCTGTGTGGCAGAACCGAACGCCGTCAACAACGCGAACCAGACGATGGGCAAAAGCGCGATTTTCGGGTCGGAAAACGCCATCCCGACCAGCCCACACACGATCATCAACTGAGAAACCAGCAACCAGCTACGCCGTCGCCCCAGCGCCCGCGTCAATAGGGGAATCGGCAGCCGATCCACCAGCGGCGCCCAGCACCACTTGAACCCATACGCAAGCCCAACCCACGACAAATAGCCGATGGTCGAGCGGTTGATCCCGGCTTCGCGCAACCAGAACGAGAGCGTGCCAAGCACCAAAAGTAGCGGCAACCCGGCGGCAAAGCCGAGCGAGAGCATGCGCAGCGACGGCGGCTCCAGATAGACCTTGAGTGAAGCGAGCCAGCTCACTTTGGCAGGTTCGGCAGCCCGTTCAGGAGAATTATGGGGAGATGCAACCTCTGGCGAGGCGGGCCGGTCTGATGAGCTCATCCCGGTATTATCGCGTCATGAACAGAACCTATTTTTCGCTCCGCTGCCTCGTCGCCGCCATCGCTGTTTCGGCGTTGTCCGCCGCCCACGCACAAATCACCAAGCCTTTCCTCTGGGACCTGACCAAGGACGGCAAAACGATGTCGCTCTTTGGCTCGTTACATGTGGGCAAGCCCGACTTCTACCCATTGCCCGCGTCCGTGATCAAGCGATTCGAAGAAGCCACTGTTCTGGCAGTGGAAGCAGACGTTACGTTGCCCGAAACGCAGCAGGCCTGCCTCAAACTGGCAGTGACTGACGAAAAGCTGGAAGATATGTTATCTGGCGATGATTTCGCAGCGCTGAACGGTTATGTCAAAGCCTCATCGATTCCCGAATCGACCATTAACAAGCGAAAGCTCTGGATGGTCAATCTGGCGCTGGTCGGCGCAGAGCTCAATCAGCTCGGTGTGGATTTTGGCCGCGGCCTCGATGTGACATTTCTACGCGAAGCGAAGCTATCGAAAAAGCTGGTTGTTGAAGTCGAAGGGGGCGCACAGCAATGTGGCGCCTTGGCCGGCGCGACAAAGGCTGAAACAGTTGCAGCGTTAACGCGGTTTTTAGCGGCCGTTCGACAGAATCGTATGGAAAAGCGGCTGGAGCAGATGGTGTCGGCGTATCGAGCCGGCGACGGAGAATCGCTGAACAAAGTGGTCAACGAAGAATTCGGTGACAGCAAAGAAGGCATGATGGCGAAACAGCGCGTTTTCGACAATCGCCACCCGCCGATGGCCGAGAAGATCGACAGCTTTTTCAAAAGCCCGGAGCGCCACTTTGCCGTAATCGGTGTTGGCCACATGTTTGGCGACAACAATCTGCTCGATGCGCTCAAAAAGCGCGGCATCACGGTTAAGCGCGTCGAATAAACCGCTGTCTAGCGCGTTGGTCGTGCAGGTTAGTGATGCTGATGTGCGTCAGCGGTCTTCACGCCCGATTGGCGCGGTGCCTGGCGAATCGCGCGTGGCTTGAATTCAAATTTGAACGTAGCCTGGACGATCCCGCTCGCGGGAACCGTCAATTTCGTCGTAAGCGGAGGCTTGAACTGACCCAGGTCAGGATGCCACGCG
>JBDSYI010000043.1:0-16861 GCA_039925745.1 Casimicrobium sp.
TCAATGAGATGATTACACTCGCTGCGGCAGCCCACGCGTGACCCGCAATCTGGGGCACGCTGCGCGCCGCGCAGTCGGCGACATGAACGAGGATAGAACGTAGTGCCCACTTTGAACTGGATCGGCAAAGAAGCCGTCGTCAAACATCATAAGGATGTGCCGTTCCGATTGCTGGAGCCGGTGCCGGAACTTTCGCTTCCGCTCGCGCGTCCCGAAGGAGCGCCAAACGAGCCTGTGGGAGAGGCTGATTTTGGTGGCAATCTCATCGATTGTGGCGGGCGCGGAGATTAGCCGCACCACTGCGCTTGAATTTTTTCAGACGCCAGCAGAAACGGGTGCTCGATTTTGTGTGCCGCAAATGGCGATCTTGGTGCAGGGCACGCTGCAACTGTTTGATGATCCAGAGGTTCTGGAGTTTCCGTGGGATTTGTCGGGGTACGACGCGCAACCAACGCCTGCCGATTTGACTACGCTGGGCGCGGGTTTCAAGCCGTCCGTGGGCGGTGAGATTGACATGGATGGCGCGACGGGGCGTGTGGTCTCGCGCTTCCTGCCGGACTTGCAGCGTGATTTGGGGCTGGTATATCAACCCGAGCACTGGGACGGTGTCAAGCTGGCAACGTGGTTGTGTCGCAATCTTCCGGAAGCGTCGCTAACTCACGCCAGCAAACAGGCGTTTGTATAGGGCTGGTTGGGCGAACTATTGCAGCGCGAAGCATTTACGTTGGCGCGCGTCAATTTGCAGAAGTTCCTGATTCGTAATGTGCTTGAAGCGCGTATTCGCGAGCTGCGAAAACAGGCCGTGAGCAACGCGTTTCAGCAAACGCTGTTCGGTGTCGATGCGGCGAACAACGTGTCGGTAGGTGATCTTTACACGTTTGAATTTCATCCGCATGCGTATGCACCGAGCCGTGACTATGACGGGCGTTTCGGGCAGTTTGATTTCCGCAAACATTTTTACGGACGCATGGGAGACTTCGATAGCAAAGAAGAGTTTGAATGTGCGTGCTGGCTGGACGTGCAGGCGCAGCAGGGACGCTTTGAATTTTGGGTGCGCAATCTGGTGCGCCGTGAGGGAAGTTCGTTCATTTTGCAAAAGGCGGTTGGACGGTTTTATCCCGACTTCATTTGCCGACTGCCAGGCGTGAACGGGCAACCTGGTGTCACGCTGGTGGTCGAATACAAGGGCGCGAATGGCTGGACCGATGCCGCCGATGACCGCCAGATTGGTGGCTTGTGGGCGAGTCTGTCTGATGGGCGCTGCCGTTTTGTCATGGTTAAGGACAAGAATTGGGACGCCATTCCGATGTCGCCGTGAAAATCAGGCAGAGGCTTCCGGCAACGGCCCCGTGCCATGTCGGCTGACGACCCGCCAGACGTCGCCTCGCACGACCCAGACGTCGGTGAGCATGAACACGCCGCTCCAGTCCTGACCACCGACCGAGGCCTGCTGGCGCGTGCGCGAGTGCACGATGGCGAACTGGTCAAACGGGCGCACCAGGAGTTCCAGCCATTCAAACGATTCGCAGTCGAATGGCCCCTTTGCGTTGACCAGCCACCCGGCCTTTGGCATCAGCATGCCGCGAGCGCTTGAGAGCAGAAACTCATCGTCCAGAATGCGCTCGCACGTGTCAATATCCTTATTCATCCAGGCGCGCATCCATTCGCGCTCGAGCTTAGGTAGTTCGGTCATGGGATCGGCATGCATCGCAGTCTCCGGTTGATGGGTGTGTCCGATCATAGGCCCATCTGTCCTTGCGTTGATCGCTTTTCCCCTTCAACTATGCTTGCCGCATGTCTTTCGAACTAAACGCCCCTCGCGTGGCGAACGCCGAGCCCATTAGCGCCGTCGAACTCGCGATGCGTCGCGATCTGGCGGCGGCTTATCGTCTGGTGGCGATGCGTGGCTGGGACGATCTGATTTACACGCATATTTCTGCCACTGTGCCGGATGAACCAGATCGGTTTTTGATTAATCCGTTTGGGCTGGCGTTTGATGAGGTGACCGCGTCGAACCTGGTGAAGATTGATTCGTGCGGGACGATCATCGGTGACACGCCGTATTCGGTGAACGTGACGGGGTTTGCGCTGCACGCGGCGGTGCATGCGGCTCGGCCGGATGCGCTGTGCGTGATGCATTTGCACAACACGGCGGGCATTGCGGTATCGGCGCAGGCGGAGGGTTTGCTGCCGCTGTCGCAGCATGCGATGCGCTTTTACGGGCAGATGGCGTATCACGACTATCGCGGGCTGGCGTTTACGCCGGAGGAGGGCGCGGGGCTGGTGCGCTCGCTTGGCGCGCATCGCGCGGCGCTACTCAGGAATCATGGCACGCTGACGTTAGGGCGCACGGTGGCCGAGGCGTTCGTGTTGATGGATACGCTCGTCAAGGCTTGCGAGATTCAGGTGATGGCGCAAGCCGGTGGTCGGTGCATTCAACCCGCCCCCGAGATCGCGGCGCGGACGGCGTTGCAGCTGGATGGCGGTGGTGCGGTCGAGGGTGTGCTGGAGTGGCCGATGTTGTTGCGGCGGCTTGAGCGGTTGTGTCCGGACTTTGCCGATTGACGTGACGCCGCGCCCCTGAAATGCGGCAGAATGAAATTACTTAATTAGGAGAGCCAGATGCCGACACTGAACGTACAAATGTTTGAGGGCCGCACGATTGAGCAAAAGCGGGCGTTTGCCGAGAAGGTGACGACGTTGGTGTGTGAGACGCTGGGCGGAACGCCTGCTGGCGTGGATGTGATCTTCACCGAGGTGAAGCGCGAGAACTGGGCATCGGGCGGGAAGCTGGCGTCTGATCCGAAAGTTTGACGCTGCGCGCTTAATAATTTGCCGATTCGCGGCGCTTTGCCCGCGCTTTCTGCAGGTTTACCGAGATAGTATCTTTTGCGTTAGCTGCCCCTTATTCAGTGGGCAGCGTTTCGCCAGAGTGAGCGCGCGTGCGCAGGCGATCGGCTACTTCTTCACAAGCTCCACGCGTCGGTTCTGCGCTCGTCCGATCGATGTGTTGTTGTCGCCAACCGGCTTGGTCGCGCCGTAGCCTTGTGTGTCAAATCGGGCGGCCGGCACACCTGCGGCGATCAGCCAGGCTTTGACTGAAGCAGAGCGCTTTTCTGAAAGCGTCTGGTTGTGCGCCGCCGTTGCTGTTGCGTCGGTATGGCCTTCGATGGTGAATTTCCAGTCGGGTTTTTCTTTGGCGAGCTTGACGATACTGTCTAGCGCGGATTTCGATTCGGGCTTGATGACGTCGGAATCGGTGTCAAAGTTGATGCCGTAAATTCGCGCGCGACCGGTTTGATCCATGTCCTTGGCCAATTGTGACGATCCCGCCTGATTGCCTTTCCAATGCGGACAACTGCCGACGTTGTCGCTGATTTTTTTGCCGTACCAGAGACCGCCAGTGCCGCTGGTTTCGCCTTCGTTCCACCAGAGACCGAGAATTTCTTTGCCATCCGGTGAAAAGGTAAAAACGGCGGGTCCACGTCCATCGGTTTGTGTCCACGTGAATCGGCTTACGCGGCCTTCTATGCCACCATTGCTGATGACACCGTTGCCGTGTTCGTAGCAGCCGGAGAGCGCGGCACCGTCCTGCTGGAGGTGAAAGTTCTGGTAATTGGTGGCATAGGTGCCCGACACGCTGGGCGCGGCGGTGCGCGTTTTTTGTTCTCCAAAGGCCCGGAAATCGAAGAGCTCGATGTATTCGGCAGAGCCATGATTTTTCTTGATCGTGAGTTTTACCCAGCGTGCTGGCATGAGCTTGGTCACCGGGAATTTCTGCTTGTCAGCGCGCGGTTTCAGCGAGAGCGTGGCGATCGTTTCGAAGCCAGTGTTCGGGCCCGTATTTGAAACCTGAACAACCACGTCTTTAGCGCTACGACTTCCTTCGGGATCACCGTCAGCGCTGGCGGTGTCGAATTCGAGGTTTTTGATGACCGATTCCTCAGGGAGCACGATTAGCAACTCTTGTGGCGACACCGTGCCTTTCGGCGTGGCCCAACCGGTTTGCGCGCGCTCATCCAGCAGCCAGAATGCCGACCACGATTCATCGTATTCAGCGGGTTTTTTGAGCATCCACGCACCGTTGGCGTACGACGTGAGATTGATGTCGGCGCCGGTGACGGGGCCCGCAGCGGTCGCTGGTGCAACACCCAAGGAAAGGAAAGCTGCAGTCATCAATGCGCTGAATGCGGCAACGGCGACGACCTGACGGGTAAACGTTGACGGCACAGTGTGCACTCCCTGATTTGCATGCGAACGTTGAAAAGGCGCGTAGTCATTGGCAGTGCGATGCAGCGGCCATGAGACGGCGGATAGGGCAGATTCTATTCACAGCGAATTTCTGCGCAATGGGCGATAAACGGACCATCGGCTGCAAAGGGGTGGCGAGCGAAAGGCTTGATGGGCATACGTCGAGCGCCAACGGTCCGCCACTCAAGCCGTGTAGCGCGGCGGCAGTAGATCACTCGCTATTCAGCCGCTCCGGTGCCCTACGGCTCATTCAGCTGCGCCTTTGGAAGTTCGACTAGCGCTATCGGGATCAGCACCGAAACACTCAAACCGGAGCGCGTTGCCTCGTCGCTGTATGCAAGGCGAACTTCGGCACCGATCCGGTCGCAAATTGCCTTGACGATTGACAGCCCCAACCCGGATCCCAGCTCATCGCTACCGAGCGTACGATAGAAGGGGTCGAATACGCGATCACGCTCGCTGATGGCAATGCCAGGTCCTGAATCGGTGATGCGCAGCGTCAAGTGCTGCGCGTCATGCGCGACTGCGAGGTCAATCTTGCCGCCTTTCGGCGTGTAGCGAATCGCGTTGTCGACAAGATTTCTGACCAACGCGATCATGTCAAGATCGGTCACCAGAACCTGAGCGTCTTGCTCTCCGACTACACCGATATCAATGTCCTTGGCAACGGCTAACGGCATCACGTCTTGCAGCACGCGGCGATAGACTCCTTGCACCGAGGCAGCTGTGCCCGTGATTTCAGTAGTCGCCTGAACTTTGGCCAGTGCCAGCAGTTGATTCATTAAATTGCGGCCACGCTCGATGCCGCGCTGGAGGGTCATCAGGCGTTCACGAGCCTCCGCCGACATCGGTGCGTCTGCCATGCGCTCCGCTTGCAGCGACATCGCGGTGAGTGGAGAGCGCAGCTCGTGCGCGGCGTCGGCGACGAAGCGGTGCTGTGCGTCCATCGACTGTGTCACGCGGCTCAACAAGCGATTGATCGCCACCGCAAAAGGGCGCATCTCTACCGGTAAATTTTCGTCGTCGATAGGGCGTAGATCCGTTTCGCTACGCTGGTCGATCTCTTTTGACAAGGCGATAACAGGGCGAAACATTTTTCGCACCAGATTGGACACGATCAGGATGAGCATCGGCACCAAAATCAGTAACGGCAGCAAAGTTCGCAGCGCGCCGTCACGCGCGACTTCGTTGCGCACACTGGTTTCCTGGGCTACAGCAATCCGTTCGCCGCTAGCGGTTGTCTTAACCAGTACGCGAAATGGCTCGCCGTCAAGGTCGAGTGTGTACAGGCCATCGGCAAGCGTGATTGGAATCGGCAGCGTAGTGGCCGCGTTCGACGGACCGATCGCTCCACTAACACCGCTGAGACGCTGCACGGTTACGCGCGATTCCTCGTCGCCAAGCTTGCCGCCTGTATTGGCGCTGTTATCGCCCGCCAACGGCGTTGATGCAATGTGGCGTGAATCAACCAGCGCGGCAATTTGTATGAGCGTGTCGTCTTGCAGCTCATGCGCTTCGCCAAACGCCGAAAAAAACGAGAAGCCACCCGCCAGTATCGCCACCGCCAGTATCGCCAGCGACAAAAAGAATGACAGTTTGAGCTGAATTGAGGCGTTTAGACGCTCTTTGAAACCATCCATCCGACCCCCCGCACATTTTTGATGACATCAGCACCGAGCTTGCGGCGCAGCGCGTGAATCAGAAACTCAACGGCGTTACTTTCGACCTCATTGCCCCACCCGTAAATGCGATCCTCGAGTTCGCTGCGCGAGAGGATGGCACCCGGTCGCACCAGCAAGGCTTGCAACAACGAAAACTCACGGTTGGACAGCACAACAGCGGAGGCGTTGCCAATGATGGCCTCGCGCGTGGCGGGGTCTAGCGACAGAGCGCCATTGCTTAGGAGCGGCACCGCATGCCCACCTTTGCGACGCAACACGGCTCGCATGCGAGCGAGCAGTTCCGCCATCTCGAAAGGTTTGAGCAGGTAGTCATCGGCTCCACCGTCCAGACCGCGAATCCGATCATCCAAACCGTCGCGGGCGGTGATGATGAGTATTGGAACCGGGTTATCTTTGGCGCGAATGTTCGCCAGCACCTCGAGCCCATCCTTGCCTGGAAGTCCGAGGTCGAGTAAGACTAAATCGTAGTGCTGGCAGGAGAGCGTCGTCAGCGCGGTTTGCCCGTTTTTTACCCAGTCGGCGGCGTAAGCAGCGTCGTGCAATGACTGCTGAATGGCTTCTCCAATCATGGCGTCGTCTTCGACCAGCAGTACGCGCATGCCCCCTCCGTCTCACAGCAATTAGTTAATGGACTTTTCTGGCGGCGCGCTGTTTGAACATGAGCAGGCAGATCAGCATGAATGTAAGCAGTGCCGCTGATGCCGTGTATCGGCTCAACGCCAAGCCGCCCGCACTGAGCGGTTTGTCAAGAAAATCACCGATCACGGCACCCAAAGGACGGGTCAGGATAAACGCGGCCCAAAACAATAACGTGCGAGACACATTAGACCAGTAATACCCCGCGACGACCAACGCGAGCAGCGCAGCGAACACGACCGCCGCGCCGGTGTAGCCGAGCCCTGCCGTACCAGCGGTCCAATCGCCTAGCGCAGTGCCCAGCGTTTGCGAGAACATGATCGTGACCCAGTAAAACATTTCTGCCTTAGGCGAGCTGACCGATTCCACCGATACCGTGCCAAGGCTGCGATTCCAAGCGAACAGGGAGCCGAGCAAGAGCGCCAGCAGCAACAACGAGCCACCGGCATAGCCAATACCCAGCGAACGGTCAGCAAAATCTGCGAGCGTGGTGCCCACTGTCGTCGTAGCAATGATGGTTGCCCAGTAAAGAAACGGGTGAAAGGTTTTGGCTTTGATCTGTGCGATGACTGCCACCAGAAATATCACCGCGAAAATGCCGGTGCCGATCAGGTAGCCCAGATGCATGGACATCGAAACGGCGTCGCCGCCCGTTTCACCGAGCGTGGTGGCCGCGATCTTGATGATCCAGAACATCAGGGTAACTTCTGGAACTTTGCTCAAAGCGCGTTGGGTGGAATCTTTCATGTGGATATCACCTGCCTTGAAGGGTGTCGATGGCGTGTGAAAACGGTTTACGCATGATTTTGCCTTGAGACATTGATGGTGAGTTTGAATTGATTTACTTGTGCGCTGGCGATTCACCCGACTGACTCATGCCCAATTGCGCCACCGCTACTAACAAAACGATGACTGTGAGAAACAGCGCGCTGGTCCACATCGCACCCATGCCGAGTCCGCCATAGGTTTTGGCTTGCGTCAGCAGGTCACCCAGCGCCGCACCGAAGGGCCGCGTGAGGATGTAGCCAATCCAGAAGGTGAGCACGGCATTGCCGCCCATGCGCCACGCCGCGTAGGTGACGGCAATCAGCGCGCCAAACGCCAAGGCACCCCACGTAAATCCAAGTCCCAGTGCTTCGGTGGCGAGATCACCAGCGGCAGTGCCCAGCGCGAACGTACACAGGATGGCCGACCAATAAAACAGCTCCCGACGACGCGTGACAATCTGATGGATGGAGAGACTGCGCTCCACCGCAAACCACACAGCAAAGATCGCAGCAAGCACCACCGCAAAGATTGCCGTGCTGACATACAAACTCACACCGAGCTTATCGGTCAGCAGGTCGGTAATTTGTGTGCCGACCACGCTCACCAGGACCACGGTGAGCCAGTAAATCCAGGGGGTGTAGCGCCGGGTGCGTAGCTGAACGATCAGCGCGACCGCGAGCAGCGCCGCCATCACGGTACTCGTGATCGTCTGACCGAAGCCCGCATTCACGGCCAGAAAATCGGCGCCAGTTTCCCCGACGGTGGTGGACATGATTTTGATGATCCAGAACGAAACGGCAATTGCCGGAACTTTGTTGAGCCACTGAGGGCTTGACGATGTGGGCAGTTGATTCACGCTAGGTTCTCCAGTTTTTGTGTGTGTCAGTGGGGCAATTTTTCATGGCGAAACTTAGGTGAGCCATAGGAGGCTTGCTTGCCTGTTCCCAGAGAAGAATTTGCCGTAGGGCATGGTCCAAACCGAGAACAGGCAAAAGCAGGGAAAAATCAATCCCGTTTGTCGTGATCGTCGTCGCGATCGGCCTTGTCTTCGGCGGATGAAATGACTGTGCCCTTATCGGCATCGACTTTCACGTCAAAGACCTTGGCGCCGCTGACCACTTCAATGTCATAGACCCAGCCCTGTTTGGACTGCTCGTATTCGCCGCGCGAAGACTTGCCATTGAGGTGTTGCTCCGCCGCGGTGACGGCTTGCGAGAGCGGGATTTTTGCGTTGACGATCGCCAGGGCGTCGTTCTCAGAGTTCTTATCGGCGTAGGCCACGGTCGCTACGGTGCCAACGGCGGCCAGCGTCGCCGCCAGAAGGGACAGTGTGCGGAAGCGAGTCATAGTGTGTCTCCAGGTGTTGTGCGCAGGAATTTGCGCAGTTCAGAGATTACGCAGGCACACTTAGCTGGCACTGAGGCGGAAAAAATTTCGCTGCCGGGCGCAGATGTTTGTGTGATTGGGATTCCGCGACAGGGTGGCCTGGAAATCAAGTGGCTATGGCTGTTATCAGCATTTTCGTGAAAGCTCCTTGGCACAGGGGCTAAAGGTCCATTTGACTAACAGTCGAGTTATTTGATTTCTGGCAATTAGCCCAATACCAGACGTTTTTTCAGCATAAAGCTGATAGCAATTGAACTGCTGAAGACGACGACGGACTACAGCCGCTAAACTGCGCTGCGTGTCGCCCGATCAAATGTCGTTCGGGCAGAGAGAATTCGGGGGAATCGATTACATGACCGGCTACCGCATCATTGCGCTGTTGCTTATCGCTGCCGGGCTGACGCTCGTGCCTTGGTATGCACTGCAAGACAGTTTTTACGACTTCAAATGGATCGCAAAATTTGGCGGCAAGGATTTCGCACCGGCGCTGATCCAGATCGCGAATTACGGCAAAGTCTGGCTGATCTTGCTGCCCGCGTTGTTGCTGGCGACGGTCGGGCTTTACGCGCGACCGGTCAACACAGCGACAGCGGTCGAGGGGGCGGTGCGCTCGTGGGCGAAAGCGGTGGCCTTTATTGGCGCGGCGGGTGCGCTCTACATTCTGGCGCAGGGTTTTGCGATTTCTTCGCAGGGTTATGCGTTTGAGTCGCTGAAAGCCATGATGCCTGAGATAAGCGGTGGGCAGTTCGGCATGGGCGCGGGCGCGCTCCTGGTGGGCATCGGATTCATCCTGATTTGTGCGGACGGTATCGCTACGATGGGCTATTTCCGTGGCGATCGCTTCATCGCCTCGGCGCTCCTGTGCATCGTCGTCCTGATCGTGATGTTTGTGTTCTTCCCGGTGATGCGGATTCTGTACGAGGGCATTCTTGATGAAAATCGCGGCTGGTCGATCACGGCGCTGTGGGAGCGTTTCGGGCAGCGCAAATTGTGGAATCTGGTGCCGGGCTGCCTTTGGGGCGGCAGCGGTTGTGGCGTAGCGTGGAACACCTTGTGGCTGGCGCTGTTGTGCGCGACCGGTACGACGTTTATGGGATTGATGCTGGCGCTGATCGTGACGCGCTCGAACTTTCGCGGCAAGAAGCTTTTGCGCCTGTTGACGGTGTTGCCGATCATCACGCCGCCGTTTATCGTCGGTCTGTCGCTGATCATGCTGTTCGGCCGCGCAGGTGTCGTCAATCAGTTCCTTGAGTTCGCGTTTGGCATTCCGCAAACGCGCTGGATCTACGGCTTGCCGGGCGTGTTGCTGGCGCAGTTGTTTGCCTTCACGCCGGTAGCTTTTCTGGTGTTGATTGGCGTGGTCGAAGGGGTGAGCCCGACGCTGGAAGAGGCGAGCCAGTCGCTGCATGCCAGCAAGTGGCAGACGTTTCGTTATGTGACCTTGCCGTTGATGGCACCGGGTTTGGCGAACGCATTCCTGGTGGGGTTTATTGAGTCGATTGCGGACTTCGGTAACCCGGTGGTGTTGGGCGGAAACTTTGGTGTGATGGCGACCGAGATTTACTTCGCGATTGTGGGCGCGCAGCTTGATCAGGGCAAAGCGGCGGTTTACTCGTTGATATTGCTGGCGTTCGCGCTGTTCGCATTCTGGTTGCAGCGCAAAGCGACCGCGAGGAAGAGCTTTGTTACTGTCACCGGCAAGGGCGACACCGGTTTGCCGAGCCCGTTGCCCGATGGGGTTCGCCGTGCGGCCATTGGTGTCGGCGTGCCGTGGTTGATGTTGACCGTGGTGTTGTACGGCATGAGCATTTTCGGCGCATTTGTGAAAGTCTGGGGTCGCGACAATACGCTGACGCTGGATCATTTCGCGAAGGCGTTTTCTATTGATCATGGGCCGCACGGCTGGCTGTTTACAGGGGCGGCGTGGCACTCGTTGTCTAACACCTTGCAGTTCTCTCTGGCCGCTGCTCCGCTGACGGCGATCATCGGCATTTTGTCGGCGTATCTGATTGCGCGGACGACGTTCAAAGGGCAGCGCGCGTTTGAGTTTTTGACGCTGTTATCGTTTGCGATTCCGGGCACCGTGATTGGCGTCGCCTACATCTTCGCGTTCAATGTGCCACCGATTGAATTGACGGGAACGGGGCTGATCATCGTGCTCTGCTTTGTGTTCCGCAATTTGCCAGTGGGCGTGCGCGGCGGAATTGCAGCGCTGTCTCAGCTTGACAAGTCGCTTGATGAGGCAAGTACGACACTCGGCGCGAACGGCGCGACGACGTTCCGTCGCGTGTTGATGCCGCTGATGAAGCCTGCCATTGTCGGTGCGCTGATCTACGGTTTTGTGCGCTCGATGACGACCGTCAGTGCGATTGTGTTCCTCGTTTCGGGTGACACCGAAGTCGCAACCACCTACATCATTGGTCGCGTGATCAACGGAGATTACGGCGTCGCGATTGCGTATTGCTCAGTGCTGATCCTCATCATGGTGATTGCCATTGTGCTGGTGCAGTGGCTCGTTGGCTCGCGCAAACTGGGACGGCGCACGGCAATTGCTGTGCCCGCGATGACCCCTGTGGTGGCGGCGGGATGATGGCCGCCTCGCTCCACTTCCTTGCTGCATCGAACTTTTTTTCACGGTTGACAAAATGACATCTCCCACCAAAGGCACGCTCGAATTTATCAACGTGGTCAAGGACTACGGCACAGGTGAGCCCGCTGTAAAAGGCATTTCTTTCCGCATTGAAGACGGCCAACTCGTCACCGTTCTTGGGCCGTCCGGCTGCGGCAAGACGACGACGCTTCGCATGGTCGCGGGCCTCGAATTGCCGAATGCAGGCCAAATTCTGCTCGGCGGCAAAGACGTGACGGCGCAATCCGCCGCGCAGCGCAATGTGTCGCTGGTGTTCCAGAGCTATGCGCTGTTTCCGCATATGAGCGTGATGGAAAACGTGGGCTACGGCCCGACCGTGCGCGGCACCAAGAAAGCCGAAGTCGAATCGAAGGTCAATGATGTCCTGAAACTCATCGGACTAACTGGATACGAGAAGCGACTGCCATCCGAACTCTCCGGCGGTCAGCAGCAAAGGGTTGCGATTGCTCGTGCATTGGTACTTGAACCCGCTGTGCTGTTGTTTGACGAACCGCTATCTAACCTTGACACCAAGCTGCGCCGTCGCGTGCGTGAAGAAATTCGCGAGCTGCAACAGCGTCTGCAAATCACGTGTGTCTACGTGACCCATGATCGCGAAGAGGCGATGGCGGTGTCCGATCACATCATCGTGATGGATCGCGGCAGCGTCGCCGAAGCGGGCACGCCGCATCAGTTGTACTTTCAGCCGCGTACTGCTTTTGTTGCAGATTTTTTGTCGGAAGCCAACGTGGTCAAAGGGCATGTCGTCGCGTTTGAAAACGGCAAAGCAACGCTCACGCTGGGCGATTCTCGCTTTGACATAGCGGCTGATTCCGCCACCGTCGGCGAGGCCAAAATCGCGCTGCGCCCTGATGTGTTTGAAGTCACCACAGACGCCACCGTATCCCCCGCGTTAGAGGCCACCGTGCAGAAATGCGCGTTCGTTGGCAAAGGCGTTGAGCTGGTCGTCGATACCGCAGCCGGCGAGATGTTTGTCTTCCTGCCGAAAGAAAAAATCGTGCGCGAAGTCGGGAGCAAAGTGCGTCTGACATTTCCCGCCGATGAGGCGAGACTGATCGTTTAGTGCGGTCGCAACATCACCGGGTCCGGCCTCGTCAGGCTCGTGGGTTTCTACTTTTATGGGACATACTGTTCAATAGATCAGTCAAGTATGATTTAGCTGGCTTTCTGTTCAGAACAGTTAACAAAGTGAACCGTTCTCGTTGCGCAGTGAATCCTGCGCAGGAGACTATTGATCGTCGGGAATATTTGCATGCACACATCCTGGGCAAGTAGCCTTTCTACTAGCACTGCAATTGGCAATCACGCCTGGTCGTGGTTTGGGGGCGGTTTCGCGCGAACGATTCAAAGCCTTTTTTTGGGGTTAACTTTTTTTAGCGGAAGCGCCATCGCGCAGGACATCGTGCTGGGGCAATCGGTCGCCTTAAGCGGTCCGGCGGCCGAACTGGGCCGTGAGATGCAATTTGGCGCGCAGCTTTATTTCGACTCAATAAACGAGGCCGGTGGCATTCGCGGTCGCAAGATTGTCTTGAAGACGCTTGACGACGGCTATGAGCCGACCCGAGCCGAGGCCAACACGCGCCGACTGATTGATGACAATGTGCTTGCGCTTTTTGGCTATGTGGGTACGCCAACCTCTGCTGCATCCGTGCCGTTGGCAACGAACGCGAAGGTGCCATTCTTTGGCGCGTTTTCGGGCGCGGAGCTGCTTCGTACGCCCTTCAACCGGTACGTATTCAATGTTCGCGCCAGCTACTTCGATGAGACCGAACTGATTGTCAAACAACTGGTTGCCGAAGGATTGACGCGAATCGCCGTGTTCCACCAGAACGATTCGTATGGTCAGGCGGGTC
The DNA here is from genome assembly GCA_039925745.1 of Casimicrobium sp. Taxonomy (GTDB): domain Bacteria; phylum Pseudomonadota; class Gammaproteobacteria; order Burkholderiales; family Casimicrobiaceae; genus Casimicrobium. The sequence continues at coordinate 13,227 of JBDSYI010000043.1, forward strand.
TGGCTGGTGTGGAGCGCGCTCTCGCCGCAAGGAAAATGACGGTTACTGGCAAGGCGACTGTCGAGCGCAACAGCAACGACGTGCGTGCCGCAGTAGACGCGATGGTCACCAGCAAACCTGAGGCCATTGTGATGATCAGTACCTACGCATCGTGTGCCGAGTTCATCAAGGAGACCAAGGCCCGCGGTTTGCTGACTCGCTACGCCAATGTCTCGTTCGTCGGAACCAAGTCGCTGGCAAAGGCACTCGGCCCCCTCGGTTCCGGCGTAATGATTTCTCAGGTCGTGCCATCCCCGACAAGCGAAAGGTACCCGTGGGTCAACGAGTATCGACGTATGGTGACCGCCAAAGGTGGCGATCTTTCCTACACCAGCCTCGAAGGATTCATTGCCGCTCGCATCTTCGTAGAAGCCCTTAAGCGCGGTGGCGATAGTTCACGCGAGGCGCTTATTCGAGCAATTGAGGGCATGCGTGACATCAGCCTGGGTGGGTTTCCCGTGTTCTTTTCGGCCGACAATCACAGCGCCTCACGATTTGTTGAATTGACCGTTCTCAATCGTGATGGGAAGGTGCGGTACTGAGGCCTCGCGAACACTGCATGGTCGATCTAGCTAAAGCGAGCGCGAGCCGTTTTCATTTTGAGCTGTGTTGCTATCGTCCTGCTTGGTGCGCGTCAGTGCGGCTGGTTGTGCCTGACGACGTCCCATCCCGCCATTCAAGCCCGCGTTCCGAAATACGCTGATTTCGCGACGACGCGGGTTTCCGTCGTATCGCACCGCGTCGATTTTGCGTTATAACTATTATGACAACGGATTGCCTCGTGTAGTGTTTGTTGCCGTTAGCGGTGCGCAACACGCCAACGATCCGCCTGGTTCTAATTTCTTCTCGACCGTAGTGCAGCTGTTCGGTCAATAGAGTATTTCAACAAATTCGATTTGTAGTGAGTCCAGCATGAGTATGTCGGGTTTCAAACGCAGTTTCTTTCGCTGGCAGTGCGCGCTTTTTCTCGCCGCCACAAGTACTATTTTGGCGACCGGATTCGCCAGAGCTGAAGATATCGTCCTCGGTCAATCGGTGGCGCTGTCCGGTCCGGCACAAGAGTTGGGTCGCGAGATGCAGCTAGGCGCGAAAACTTACTTCGATCAGGTCAATGCTTCCGGCGGCATACGGGGTCGCAAAATCGTGCTTAAAACACTGGACGATGGCTATGAGCCACCGCGTGCAGCAGCCAACACGACGCAGTTTGTGGAAGATGGCGATGTGCTCGCGCTTTTTGGCTATGTTGGAACGCCCACCAGCGCTGCGTCGCTCCCCATAGCAATCAAAGCCAAGGTGCCGTTCTTTGGCGCGTTCTCGGGTGCGGAATTGCTGCGCACTCCGATGAATCGCTACGTGTTCAACGTCCGTGCCAGCTACTTTGACGAGACCGAAACCATCGTGCGCCAAATGACGCAAGGCGGCGTGACCAAGATCGCCGTGTTCTACCAAAACGATTCGTATGGGCAGGCAGGTTTAAATGGCGTCGAAAAGGCGTTGTCGAAACGAAATTTGAAAGTTGTTGCAAAGGCGACTGTCGAGCGCAATTCGACCGATGTTTCGGCGGCCCTTGCCACCATGCTTGCGGCAAAACCCGAGGTGATCGTGATGATCAGCGCGTATGGCTCGTGCGCCGAATTCATCAAGCAGGCAAAGGCGAAACAACTGGCGACACAGTTTGTGAACGTGAGTTTCGTTGGCACGCGCGCGCTGGCGAACGCGCTCGGTCCAGCCGCCGATGGCGTGATGATTTCGCAGGTCATGCCACCGCCAACCGCGAACAAATTTTCGGTGGTCGTTGACTATCAAAAGGCGCTTCGCGCAGCCGGGGTGAAGGAGTTTTCGTATACGAGCCTGGAGGGCTATATCGCGGCGCGCGTCTTTGTTGAGGCATTGCGGAGGGGAGGCGACGCCTCGCGTGAAGCGCTGATTCGAGCATTGGAAAGCCTGCGCAACGTCGACATTGGTGGGTTCAACGTAGCGCTCGGTCCAGACAATCACAATGCGTCGCGCTTTGTTGAGATGACGGTGCTGAACAAGGCGGGTGAAGTTCGGTATTAGGGTGAAGCGTTAACTTGCATCGACAGCAAATGACCTAAACTGCTTTCGTAGGTCGATGTGACCGTTCCACTCAACATAGTAGCTAATGATTGTTTACAACCTCGCCTGTGACCAGGGCCATCCGTTCGAAGGCTGGTTCGGCTCCCCCGCAGACTTTGAAAATCAGCGAGACAATGGCCTGGTCGAATGCCCTGTGTGCGTGTCAAAGCAGATTGAGCGAAAGCTGCACGCACCGCGAATAAATACGGGAGCAGCGCCGTCTTCCAAAGTAGAAGCTATTGAATCAGCCACGCAACCTGACGGTGAAATTGACCACGCAAAATTGCGTGAAGTAATGCTTGGTTTCGCCAACCATGTTCGCGAAACCACTGAATACGTGGGCGAACAGTTCGCCGACGAGGCGCGCGCCATGCATTATGGTGACAAGGAGCATCGCGGCATTCGCGGTCGAGCTGATCGCGAGACAGCCGACGCTTTGCGCGAGGAGGGCATTGAGTTTGCATCGTTGCCGTTTCCAGTTGATTTTCCAAACGCGCATTAATCCCGCTATAATTTCAGACTTGCAGAGACATAGCTCAGTTGGTTAGAGCACCACCTTGACATGGTGGGGGTCGCTGGTTCGAATCCAGTTGTCTCTACCAGTATTCAACACGCGTTTGGCTTAACCGAGCGTGAGTAAACTTTTAAAGGGATGCCGAAGAATGCCGCGAACTCGCACCAGCACTGGAATTAATTCTCGCTGAGGCTAGGGCTTTCTCGCGTCGTTTGACGTGTGTTTTTAAAAGCAGCTTCGGCTGCTTTTTTATTTTCTTCGACAGAAAAATTTTATGATTCAAGTACAACTCCCGGACGGCTCCAAACGTCCCTTTGAAAACCCAGTTTCAGTGTTCGATGTAGCCGCGAGTATCGGCGCGGGTTTGGCCAAAGCGGCGCTTGCTGGAAAAGTAGACGGAACGCTGGTCGACACATCGTTCGTGATCGACAAAGATTCCGAACTGGCGATCATCACCGAAAAAGACGCCGACGGGCTTGAGGTGATTCGTCATTCCACGGCGCACTTGTTGGCGTACGCGGTGAAAGAGCTGTTCCCGGACGCGCAGGTCACGATTGGCCCGGTGATTGAGGACAGCTTCTTCTACGATTTTTCGTACAAACGCCCGTTCACGCCGGACGATCTCGCAAAGATCGAAGCGAAGATGACTGAACTCGCCAAAAAGGACGAGAAGGTTGGACGCAAGGTGTTGCCGCGCGACGAGGCGGTTGAATACTTCAAAGGTATCGGCGAGGCGTACAAAGCCGAGATCATTTCCAGCATTCCGGCCAATGAGGACGTTTCGCTCTATTCCGAAGGCTCGTTCACGGACTTGTGCCGTGGCCCGCACGTTCCGTCCACGGGCAAACTCAAACACTTCAAACTGATGAAAGTGGCTGGCGCGTACTGGCGCGGCGATCATCGTAACGAAATGCTGACGCGCATTTACGGCACGGCGTGGGCGAAGAAAGAGGAGCTTGATCAATACCTGTTCCGTCTGGAAGAG
>JBDSYI010000044.1:0-20153 GCA_039925745.1 Casimicrobium sp.
GACGGGCCAGAAAAGCCCGTGTCAAATGAGCCATCCGCATTCAGACGTGCCGCGCAAAAGTCCTGATCATTCATTGCGCTGAGACAATAACCCGCAAGCAAAATCTTGCCGTCGCTTTGCACGGCCATCGTAGTCGCGTAATCATGCTTGAGTCCAATCGGTAGCAAAAATTTTCCATTACCGTTGCCAGCGGGGCCGACAAAGCTGGCATCAATCGTGCCATTAGCGTTGAGCCGAACCGCGCAAAAATCGTAGTCGCTGACGTTGTAGCAACTGCCTGCGAGCACGATCTTGCCATCCGGCTGCAATGCCACGACAGCAGCGTTATCTTCGCTGGCGCCAATCGACAAAAGGAATAGTCCGTTACCCCCACCGCCCGGGCCAGTGAAGCTCGAATCGCGTGAACCGTTCGGGTTGAGCCTTGCGATGCAGAAATCGTTGTTAACGCCGTTGTGACATGTTCCGGCGAGTACGATCTTGCCATCAGGCTGTATCGCAATGCTGCGAGCGCCATCATCGCCCGTCCCCATAGGCAACAGGAATTTGCCGGCGGCTAAACCTCCGGGGCCTGTGAAGCTTGCGTCGAGCGATCCGTCGGCATTGAGCCGCGCCACACAGAAATCGTTGTTAGTGCCGTTGCTGCATTCTCCCGCGAGTACGATGTTGCCGTCGGACTGCAATGCGGTCGCAAAAGCGCGATCCTTACTTGCGCCAATTGCGAGGTTGGTTATTTTTCCAGTTCCAGCGGCAAAGGTGAAATCAAAATTGCCAGGTATTGGCAGAGGTATCGCCGTCGCTGCCTTTGAAAAAACCAGGGCCAGCAACGCCACGGAAATTAGCCGAAATCCAGACCGCCGTATTGTCTGTGCAGGTATCGCCAACGTGTTCGAAGCCATATTCATTTCTCGCTAAAAGTAAAGAAGCCGAACAAAAGCTAATGGCAAGTCAGCCCTTTCGCTTCAGGGAATGCGAATGCACGTCCCGAGCGAACGTTAGGTCCACCGACCCTACAAAGCCCCTACACATCCAACCGCGAGCATGAGCCCAGCAGACAGGTTGGCGAGTAGCGACTAAACACCGCCGTGATCTGATGATCGGCGTGGCGAACGACGGCGTTGTGGCGGCACCGATCACGTCCGTCGTCACGCCTGTCAGTCATCCCACGCTAGTCCGCGAGCCATTTGATGCGTAGGTGTTTTGTAAGGCGGCAGCAATTAACGTTCATCCTGGGTGACGCCACAAGCACGCACCATTTCCAATACTTGAGCCTTTCGAGGAGATTTTCCATGAGCATTCCTGACATTTCAAACCCGCCCGTCGCCGCCGTCACGACTGAAGAATTGGTGCCTGGCCCAAAAGCTCCCAGCGGAAAAAACTACGGCAAAGCGTTTCGGGGGGCGCGATCTGGCTGGTAGGATTGACGCTCACTTTCGCGCTCATCTACCGCAATTTCCGGCAGAAGGATTCGGGCGCTTCCTGGCGATGACCATGATTTCTGCTGGCGTAACCGGTTCGATCGCGAATCGCGGGCGAGTGACGCGAAGCTTCGTAAACGTCGGTGGAATTTACTTTTTGGTGCTGCTGGCTGTGTGGCTGATTAGCAATTTTGGAGGCCGTACTGTTTGATCCAGTATGAGTGCGACAGACAGCAAAATGATCAAGTTCAAAATTGAATGGCTCTATTCCGATTTCAAGGCAGGCGCGACACCGCGGCCGGAGAACTATCCCGTTCACTTCGCCTTCCTGATTCGTTTTCCGGACATTGAGCCCGGCGACGATCATGTGGCCCATTTTTGCTTCAACGTAATCACACCCGACTTTGCAGTGACACACGGGCTCGATGCGTTTGGCCGTCGTGGGTACGTCACTAAATCTTCCTTCGACTATTACGAAATCGTTCACGAAGTGGCGCAGGCAGTTGCGAATGCAATGGCTAGCGCTGTTGACGATCGCTCGCGACGAAGTGCCATCGCAGCGCTCAACGAGCGCTACATCTACACCGATGCAAATTTTGCCGATGAATTTCGTGCGGACCTGCTTGAGCCAGAGGCGATAGTCGCGCTGATTAATGCCGCATTCGATGGCGTGACGCGAGGCGACGGCACCACGTTGCACGAGGCGATGATGATGGATGACTACGGCAGCATCGAGGCGCAAAGAGACGCCCGCAAATTTGATCAGGAGACGCGCTGGCAGGACGTACCCGGCCACGACATTTGCAACAACCCGTCCTACATGGGATTTCTGGACAGCGCAGGATTTCGCTATTACTTGCCCGCCAGTATGGTGTGGTCGTTAACACCCGACAATGGTAATCAGTGGAACGTGCCGTTCTTCACTTTTTTGCGTTTGTTCCCATCGATTGCCCCGAGGGATGTGGGTCGGGGGTTAGGCAAAGACTTCAACGTCGCAAGATTCATCACGGGGCTTTCTTTCTCCTCGGCGCAAGTCAATGCGATTTATCGCTTTCTATGCTTTATGGCCATTGAGGATGGGTGCGGCGTCAATGAGGACAAGTATCCGATCATGTGCCAGTGGCGCGAAGCGGCCGCACGATGAAGGGGTGCTGACTACATCAAGCGGCAACCTGTAATCCAGTTTTTACACACGGCTGGTTTTCCCTCCATGCCGCGCTTCGCGTCCTCGGCGTGCTCGTTGCCCTGGCGCGCAGACTCGGTGTACCAGCGCAGTGCCTCAGCGCGATCTTCTGCGGTTCCCAAGCCCCACATGTAGAAATTTCCGAGGTGATATTGCGATTCGGCGCTGCCGGCGTTGGCCGCAGTCTGGCACCACGAAAATGCCTGTTCGCGCTCTGGGCTTCGCACCATGGAGTCCATGCTACGACCGTAGGCGATGCAGATTTGCGCGATAGCGACAGGGTTGCCCTGTTCTGCAAATGGGCGCAGCTTCACGCGCGCTGACTCGGGACGTTGATCGAGCTCGGACATCGCCTCTCGCATTGCAGGATCGGCGGTACTACATCCCGGCAACGACAACGTGGCGCAGAGGGCGTACATGGCAGAAATGAGGCGTTTGATCGACATTATTCGACTCCTGTTGATTGCCGCGCGAGCAACGCTACCCACAAAACTTCGCGGTGATCGCTTTCGTCGTGAGGGCCTTGCCTCCCGCGCGGCACGCCGACTGGCAAGCGTTTTCAAAAGCAACGGTATCAAATTTCGTATTCAGTCCGGCGATCGCATAGTAGTTGCCACGGCTGACACTCGACAGACTCATGCCGAAGTCAACCTGTTTCGAACAGCGCTCTCGTTGAATGTAGACACACTCTTCGAAAACGGAAATTATCATTTCGCATTCCTTGCCCTTCGGCAATGTCTCAGCAGGGTGGCGACGCTTTTTTTTCGGCGGCGTATTGAACGCTACCGGGTCGCCAGTTTCCAGAAGTATCGTAATGGCGTCTTCTTCGACTTCGAACGCCGGACCCAGTACGCGAACAAGACATTGCCATTCGCAGTGCACCTGCTTGATAGACGTCTCGCCTTTATGAGTGAGGTAGCGCCAACGATTAGTCGAAAAGAGTTGGCTACCGTATGGGTTGCATCCCGATCCGCCGCAATGCGCTGCCATCATGAGGTAAGTTTCACCCCGTTTTTCAATACAACGCAGCGTGTTGTAATCGTCAGTCGGAACTGGAAGCAGTGCATTTGTCCGTCGATCACGCAGGTAAAGCGAAAACGACGAATTTGTGCCATCAATCGAGTTGTACGCAAATTTCGCAACGCTTTTTTCCTCCATCGCAACGCGCAGCTCTTCGATCAAAAGATGTTTCGCCGTCGCGCCTTTGAATTCGAGCTGGATGTCGGCGTCGCCACAAAAACCAATGCTGACCCTGGGTTCAGCCTGCACGGCAGACGCTTCGGAGACGAGGAATACAGCAAGCAGTAGTCGAAGGATGTACATGGAGGAGTTGGCTACTTGAAAGCCATTGATCGTGTGACCGCATCAAACTGGGGTCGATAGCGCGCAAAATTTTCTGCGCGAGCGGTAAATGTCAACGCATAGAAAAATTGCGGTGACAGCGCAACGCCCAGCCATTGCATTAGATGCGTGTTGTCGTTAGTCACAGATAGTTCGGTCGTTAGTGCAGGCAAACCGCCGATCGCTTGCTCTTGCGTCGGCGTGAGTTGCACTTCGAATCTTTGCCGTTCGTAACCGGCTTGCAGGTTGCCGCGAAGCAGATCGAACTCTTCGGTGAGATTGGAGCGCCCCTTGTCGCTGCGCGGAAAATGGGTCAGTTCAATCGCAGCGGCGAAGGCACCGCCCTCGCCCTTGAGCAACACACGCGCCCGCTCGCCGCCCAGATTTTTGCCACTATTGGTGGTGGGCGAAGGCAGATAGCTCACGTCCCAACCGGTCGGCCATACGACTCGATAAGGTCGCGGCGCAATGGTCTCAGCGGATGCGGCACCGAGACCGAGCAAATGGGCGCCGACGAATGCGGCACCGAGCAGCGTACGCCTGCGGTTTACGTTTAGTCCATCGTTCACGCTCGTCTCACCTTTGTCGTTTCGCCAGCACAAAAACTTGGCGCCTAACCCGAAAAAAACCTACGTTAGATGCGAACACCCTACGTTTCCCCTACATGCGGGACGCTCGCTTGCCGTATCGGCGACGCGCTAAAGGCAACAAATTTCTCGCACTGTAGGAGATTTGTAGGGTCGCCACAGCTAACGTGATTACGGGCTTTAGTTCAAAAGAGCCGTCCGCGATGCCTGTACGCCGAATCAACCAGCCGTAGAAAGCGAAACCATGAAATTTAATCCGCCATTTTCTTTTGTATATCGCCTCGCTGGTCGTTGCGGCGCTCGGCTTCTGGCGCTGCTGGCGCTCACTTTGTTGTCCGTGCCGCTTTGGGCCGCAACCATCACGGTGAACGATTTGGGGGATGCGCCGGATGCGATTCCCAACGACGGCATTTGTGCAACGGCGGGCAACGTTTGCACCTTGCGCGCAGCCATCAATACGGCGTTCTTTATCCCTGGCAGCAACGTCATTGTCGTTCCGGCGGGCACGATTGTGTTGGGGAGCGAATTGCTGCTGCAATCGAACATCACCGTCAATGGCGCGGGCGCTGGCAGCACCGTTGTCAGCGGCAACGGCATCACGGGAGTCTTCAGGTTCGGCAATAACGGGCTCACCGTATCGATGAACGACCTTACCATCGCCAACGGCGCAGCCACCGCAGGCGCTGGCGTGTTCGTGACGACCAGCAGTACGTTCAATCTAACGCGAGCGGTCGTCACGAACAACAATGCCCTCACTGGCGTGCAGCAGGGCGGCGGCATCTACGTCGGCGGCACCTTGAATTTGACTGACAGTACGGTGTCCAACAACTCCGCTGGATTTGTCGGAGGTGGCGTGCGGGTGCTCACCAATGGCACTGCGAATATCGTCAATAGCGCCATCGTCAATAACACCGTCACAAACTCCTCGGCTAACGGCGGCGGTATCGTTAGCCAAGGCACGCTCAACATCCTGAACTCCACCATCAGTGGCAACAGCGCTCCGCTCGGCGGGCCCGGCGGCATCGGGCTTTACAGCGGGTCCGCGACCATTCGGTTCAGCACCCTTACCGCCAACACTGGCCAATACGCGGGCACTCAGCTTTCTTACACAGCGGGGGCCGGCAACTCGCTTGACACAAGTGCCAGCATCGTCGCTGGGCCTGTGTCGGGCACAAATTGCTTTGGAAACTTTGCAGGCACGTCGACCGGCAATAACCTCGACAGCGGCAATACCTGCGGATTCTCCGCAGCCGGTGACTTGATCAATAGCAATCCGCAACTGGCGGCGCTGGCCAACAACGGCGGCCCGACGCAAACGCATGCACTGCTAGCCGCAAGTCCCGCCATCAACGCAGGCCCCACGGCCGGCACCATTCCAGCCACCGATCAGCGCGGCGTCGGCTTTGCACGCGTGCAGAGCGGGCGCGCCGATATCGGCGCATTTGAGTCTGCCTTTTCACCGCCAGTGCTGGTTGCCCCCGTAATAATCAACGCGGCCTTCCCGCCGGGCGGCACCGTGGGCATCGCATACAGCTTCCTGATCGTCGCCACTGGCAGCGCGCCGATCACCTTCAGCATCGGCACCGGCAGCTTGCCTCCTGGCGTCTCAATCAACCCAACCACTGGCCTCATCAGCGGGACACCAACGGGCGCGGGCACCTTTACCGGCACTATCGTCGCGAGCAACGGCACACTACCGAACGGATCCCTCCCATTCAGCATTGTCATCACTTCCACTGGCGCCCCGGTACCTGCGGTCAGTGTCGGCAACGCAAGCCTTGTCGAAGGTAACTCGGGCACCAGCGTCATGAACTTCCCAGTCACGCTTTCGAGTGCTGCGCCCGCGGGCGGCGTGACCATCACGTACTCGACCGCAAACGGCACCGCCACGGCGGGCAGCGACTACGTTGCCGTCGTTGCCGGCACGGTGACGATTGCCGCAGGCGGACTCAGCGGCAATCTGCCGGTCACCATCTACGGCGACACGACGATCGAGCCTGATGAGACTTTCACCGTGACGATCACAGGTGCGACGAACGCCACCCTCGGCACAGCAACAGCGACCGGCACTATTTTCAATGATGACACCTTCGTGGCTGCGCCGGTGACGCCAGTGCCCGTGAATAGTCTGTGGTTACTGCTCGCCGCGATGCTCGGCGTGATTGCCGTGCGGCGCAAATTTATCTAGTACGGCGGCAAGAGGGAACACTGATGTCTGAACAACCCTGGTCTATGCACGTCAGCAAAGGCTTGACCGCGCATTTCAAAGTGCCCGACGGCCCAAGCCGCGAGGGCACGATGTGGTCAGTCCACCTGACGCGCGGCGATGAGCGCTATGTCGCGATGGTTAAAGGTCTGCTTGCCGACGATGTGACAAAAGCGACGCGCAACGACGCTAGATATCAGTCGCAAACGGCGATGGAATATCTCAGTGATCGGTTAGGAAGCGGCTGGCACCCGAAAGACGATGAGCAGCACACCATTCACATCGGCAATCCGCTGACCGCATCCGTAGCAGCGCCGTCATCCTCTAACAAACCTTGGTGGCAATTCTGGTGAGTTGTCGCCATGCGGTTTGGACATACGCGCACGGCTGACTCAATATTCAGTTCGAATGTGTAATTGGCGCGGCAATGCGGCACCTGGAAAGCTCCGTGGCGCCACAGCCTGCTCGCTCCAGCCTCGCAGAAGAGTGCTGAAACAGGGTATGAAGCCCCGCTCGGCAGGCATGACGGCGCCGTCATCGACCACCATTTTCTGTTTCTAAATTGATAGTGCCTCGATGCTGCTTCCAGCTCGTGCGCAAGGCACCACAACTGAGCGCGCCTGCCGGCATCCTTGCGTCTCCGCCATTTGCCCGCGACCAATCTCGCAACCTGCAGACCGCCTCGATGCGTCGCGTTCGAATTCGCCGATTCACGCATCCGCGATGCAAATGCACTTTTAACGAAGCTCGCCGGGGCGTAGGGGGTTTGTAGGGTCGTGCTGCTTAACGTACGCGCATGGACGCGACGCACAGTGCAAACACGAACGTCATTAACGGCCACTGCCTTCTCACTTCAAAATCGGATGTAGATCTCCATGCAATGTTCAAACTTGTTCAACGAATTAAAGGTGAGGGCGAAACGCATCGTCCGCACCGCAGCGACTTTCGTCACACTATCAACGGTGGCACTGTCGGCGCAGGCCGCCAACATCTACGGCCCGCCGGGTTTGCAGCCCAATCAGATTGGCGGCGGTAGCACTGCGTACTCGTATGCCGCAGTGAGCGCAGACTTTAATAACGATGGTTACGCCGACCTCGCCGTCATCAACAAGAACACGGGCAATTTGGCCGTCTACACCGCGAACGCCATTGGCACACTGACGCTCTCGCACGACTACGGCATCTTCAATCTTGACTCACCCAACGCAATTGTCGCGGGCGACGTCAACGGCGACGGCAAGATTGATCTGGTCATCACAGATCAAAGCGGGGTATCCGTATTGTTAGGCGTCGGGGATGTGACGGCGGGCTTCACGGCTGCCAGCCCGCAGCGACCTGCATTGGCGGATGCCGACCGCGGCGCGACCGGCGCCATGCTCGCTGACCTTAACCATGACGGAAAACTGGACATCGTCGTCGGTGTATACGAGAGCGGGGATTTTGGTGGGACCCATTATTTTGAAGTCTTGCAGGGTATTGGCGGCGGTAAATTCATATTGGTTGGGCAGTATGAGGTGCCCTATAGCGGTAGTGGTTCCGCTTACTTCCCCGGTGCTGAATCGCAACTGGCCGACATTGACGGCGACGGGGAGCGCGACATCGTTTTCAAAAATAGTGTCATTGGCGCAGGTGTCTCGTGGATGAAAGGACTGGGCAATGGTCAATTTCTCGCCGCAGCCCCGCTTGCCACGGTAGGCAGTGGTGTCGGTGACTGGAGTTCCATCGCGGCCATTGATGTGGACGGTGACGGCAAAGTTGATTTGCTGATGCTCAATAGCTACGGCAAGGGCGTGTGGATGGCCAAGGGCAATGGCGATAGTACGTTTCAAGCACTGACGCACCTCTACGCTACAGGTATTCCATCGAATGGCGCTCGAGATATGGGTCCCATCGTCGTGGCCGATGTCAACGGGGATGGTCGTCTGGATATCGTAGCCGACGGCTACGTATTGCTTCAGCAGGCCAATCACAGCTTTGTGTTTAACGAACACATTGGATATTCACAGACGAACATGCTTACGGCGATTGATCTGAACCATGACGGTCGCGCTGATCTCATCACAGCGGGCCCCGGCGCAGGGAAAATTGCCATTTTCACAAGCCTTGGTGCGGGCGCGCCGAATTCGGTGCTCGCCACGGGCACACCACAAAGCACGGTGTTCAACACGGCGTTTGCGCAGGCGCTCTCGATCAAAGTCATTGACGGCAGCAACGCGCCAGTACCGAACGTGTTGGTGCTCTTTTCGCAGGTTCCTGCGGGTGGCGTCGCCACCGCATCGGTGTTTTCCGGAACCACCAACGCTCAGGGTATCGTGAGCTATATCCCGACGGCCAACGGCGGCCTGGGCTGCTATCAGATGAAAGCGAGCATTACCGGCTTGAGCGTTACGCCGTTTTTTGACCTGTGCAATACCGGTGCCAATAGTTTGACGGTAACCGCTACCAGCGACAACCAAAGCACCCTGGTCAACACGGCGTTTCCGATTCAACTGCAAGTGAAATTGACCGATACGGCCAACAATCCCAAATCGGGCGTGACGGTTAGTTTTGGTGGTCCGAGTTCCGCATCACGCGCGACGCTGTCATCGCCGACAGCAGTCACTAATGCGGCGGGCTTTGCCGCCGTCAACGCGACTGCCACCGCCATCTCCGGCGCGTACTCAGTGAGCGTTACTGCGCCCGGCGCAACGCCGACCTCGATCAAACTCTCTAATTCAGCGGCGGCTGGATCGGCGTCATCGATCGCGTTTGACGTGTCAACTCCGCAGTACGCATACGTGACCAAGGCCTTCGCCGCACCAATTGTCGCGCACATCACCGACTTCTTTTCGAACCCCGTGGCTGGCGCTACCGTAGTGTTCAAAATAACACCTGATTCGCTGACTGGTGCGACGGCTTCATTCTCATCATTAACCGCTGTCACGGACGCTTCGGGCGACGCACAAGTAACCGCGACGGCCAACGGGTTCATCGGAGCCTATTCAGTCAAAGCAAGTATTCAAGGCAACGTGCAGGCGCCGCCAGCGAATTTTTTGTTGAAGAACTATGCGGATTTGCCGAAGTTTATGACGCTAACCAGCGGAACGCCGCAAACGACGCAGGTCAACACAGCATTCGCGCAAAAACTCCGCGTTCAGGTTACCGCCTGGGATGGCACTCCAACGCCACAAGTACGCGTCTACTTCCTCGAAAATGGCGGCGTAACGCTCTCAGCCGGGAGCGCGTTAGCCGATGCCAATGGTTTCGCCGAAGTCACGGCGACAGCCGACGGCAGCGTCGGTGCGCATCAGGTAGGTGCAATCGTCTATGACACGGTGGTTGAAACACCGATCACGCAAGTCTTTACGTTGACCAATACAGCGGCGACAACGCTCACCATCTCCAACGCGAGCATTGCTGAAGGCAACGCGGGAACGAAGGTGTTGAATTTTCCAGTCACGCTAGACGCGGTATCGCCCGTTGACGTCGTTATCACTTACTCAACGACTGACGGCACGGCGACGACAGCCAACAACGACTACGTTGCCGTTACAAACGGCACCGTCACCATTCCCGCAGGGCAACTCACTGGCAGTCTGCCAGTGACAATCAACGGGGATACCACCATCGAGCCCGACGAGACGTTTATGGTCACGATAAGTAGCGCGACTAACGCGACGCTGGGTACCGCAAGTGCGACCGGAACGATCATGAATGACGACACGCTGGTGCCGCTCGCACCCATCATTCCTGTACCCGTCAACCATCCGTTGGCGCTATTCGCGCTGATGTTGGCATTGCTGGGTTTCGCCTGGCGACGTTCAGCGCGCCAACTCTGACAGCGCCCTGCGCTGATCTGTCTGCGTAGGGTGGGGCTTTCCCTCAGGCCCCGCCCTACGCTCCCCAACATTCTTCGAATGCGCCAACGCCATACGGGGCGTGCTTCCGAACACGAAAGACCCGAAATGACAGCGCCGTCGACGCGAGCGGCGCTCGACTGTTGCTTCAGTTACGGCGCAATGTGTCTGTCATTTTTTGTAGGGTCTTTGTAGGGCGCGAGCACCTAACGTTAGGTACGCAATGCACGCACATTGATACAAATTCTTTAGCCTCCTCGATCATAAGGTTCACTATGAAACTCTCCGCCGACATCGTCCGACAATCCTGGAAAAACGTACTGCCGATGCGTGACGATGCGGCGGCTTTGTTCTTCACCCGACTGTTTGAACTCGACCCATCGCTGCGCCCATTTTTCAAAGGAGATATGGCCGAGCATCATCGAAAGTGGGGGGCCATCATTAGCGTTGCCGTGGCTAATCTCGAGCGCTCCATCATCCTGTTGCCATCGCTCTACACGCTGGGCGCACAGCAGGAAAAGAACGGGATTCAAGATCATCACTACGACGTCGTAGGCGCCGCACTTCTCGACACTCTTCAGCGCATACAGGGCGAGGCATTTACGCCAGAAGTCAGAGTCGCGTGGGTTGACGCCTATCGCGTGATTGCCAGCGTCATGAAAACGGCGGCGGCCGACTATCACACGCTAGCCGCCTAGCGAATACGCCTCGCTCGCTTGCAATCGTCGACTGAGTGTCGTTGCCAAGACACCAGCTGACATTTCGCACACCCATTAGAAAGCACCCCGTCGATGAATTCATCCATTCCCCACGTTCAAGGTTCGTGGCAACAGATGCTGGCAATTCAGGATCTTGCTGGCCAATGGCTTTACGACAAATTATTCGAACTTGATCCGACACTCAAGCCGTTGTTCAAGGGCGACATGAAAGCGCAAGGCGGAAAATTGATGACCATGATCAGCGTTGCCGTGGCGAATCTGGATCGCCCAGGAACGCTCATGCCAGTGCTCATAGGATTGGGCACGAGGCACGGCGGATATGGCGTGAAAGATCACCACTACGACAGCATGGCAGCGGCCCTGTTCGACACACTGCAACGTGGACTGGGGGACGCGTTTACGCCCGAGGTGAAAGCTGCGTGGATTGATGTTTATAGCCTGGTGGTAAGCACGATGAAAGGAGCGGCCGCAAAGCCTGTGAAACCGCTAACCGCATAACCCTTTCCGACCCATCGGCCGCGAACCAAAGTTTATTTTCCTCATGCGCTGCGCCATTTCGGCAAGTGCACGAACAGCGACGTAGTTAGCGGGTGCGCCACCTAAATGCAAAGCGATCTTTTCCGAAAGCAAACGTCGCGGCATCGAACGCGCCGTCACTGAATTTCCCTACGGCCTCTTCAATGCCTAACTGGTCGATCATTTCAAAAACAACAGCCATGCCACTGGCTATATTGCTGACAATCTGAGTTTGAACTTCACGCCTGCGTATCTGGAAGGCATGAACCTGTGACAACAAATGGACGCAAAAATCGCAGCTGTTGGTGGAGCAGCTGCGTTGTACAAGATCGAAACCAAAGTCAACCTTGAACTAGAGACTTGACGCAGGTTAATGGCCTGGGCTGTGGCGTGCGGTGATAGGCGTCGAAGCTGCGGTTGATCGCTGTGACCCAGACTCGCGGCGTCTATTGTCCGTCCAGGCCTACGTTCCATGCTTCTTCGCCAAAAAATGTTGATTGAGAAAAATGTGACTTCTCCTCGCCACGTACCCAAAACTGCCGCCACTACTTCAAATTTGGTAAAGGCGATTTTCTGGATCCTTGTCACGATTGACTCAATCTTGGTGGCAATCGTATTTCTGGCCCTCCTGGGCGACCTTTTCAGCAACGCTGCGCCAGAAGTTGGGGGTAGGCTGAGCGCCTTTCTGTTGTTGCCGATGGCGCTTGGCTTCGTTGTGTGGCTCTACATCACCAGCCCCGATGTCGACGTGCAACGTCTGGCGATCGGAATTCTGGCAGTGCCAGTCGTTGCCCTTCCGCTCGTCGCCGTCTATTTTTCCATGGCGCAAAACATCGAACGCAGAGATCGCGCCGCGAGCAGCGCCAACGACGATGCCATGGAGCGAATGGTTTTTGCAGTGGAGCGCGGCGATGCCGCATTCGTAAAGAACAATGGTTCGGGTATTGACGTCAATCGTGCAGCCAAGCGTGAAATGTCGCTTTTGAAACTCGCAGTGCACACCGCGAAATCCGAACAATATTCGCAACAGCTTCCGGTCACCGCGCAGTTGCCTGTGGTGGAAGCGTTGCTTCAGCTGCACGCAAAGCCGGACGATGGGTTGTGGGATGCCTACGAATTGAGCGACCCGGCCATTCTCAAAGCGATACTAAACGCGGGGGCCGACCCTAACCGTATGCCGCCAGGCGAATGCCCACTACTGCGAAGTGTCGGAGACATTTCTGTAGAAAATTTTCGTCTGCTCAGCGAACATGGCCTAAAGGTTGGCGCGCTCGGCAACGGCAAGCCATTCCCGGTTGAGCTTGCTGATCATCGGCAATGGAATTTGCTCACCTATCTCATCGAACAGCGCGTCGACATTTCCAAGCCACGCGAGGATGGGCAGACGGTCGCGAGTCTGGTCGATGAAATGGTTACAACTGCGACGAACTCAAAGATCGCGCAGGATACGAAGGTGCTACGGATTCAGGCGCTGATAAAGCAGCAGCGGTGAAACGGCAGCGGCAAGAATTTCCGCGGCCATCGGACGCAGGATCCCAAATTCAGGCATGAGGTAGCAGCGCTGACTTTTGTGCGTCGCAAAGGCAGTGTAGGGAGATTGTAGGGTCGCTCACTTTAGCCTTCGATCCATTCTCTCGCCAATCCCGTCACGGAGCCCATCATGAAATTTTCCGGTCTTGCCCCTGCGTTATTGTTGCTTTGCGTCATGTTTTCCAGCGCGCAGGCTGCCGATGACAAGTTGTTTTTACAACTCGCTACCTGCCAGGATTCATGGCTGGACTGGAAGAACATTCCGCCAAAAATGACGCCTTTTACGGATCGGATTGACGCGGACTTGAAGCAAATCGAAGGAACCGCTGGCTATACGCCGCTCAAGCCGATGTCCTTGTTAGGCTGGAATGTTGTCGAGGTGTACCCCGGTAGCGTCGGCATGGGGCTTGGCTTTTCGGTGGTGGTGGATGCTGAGTTCGACAAGGTTAAGGCAAGCCTTGAAAAACAGGTCGGCAAGCGCATCACGGAATGCAGTTTCCAGGAAAACACGCGCGAATGCGGTCACTCGTTCGCAGAGAAAAAGACGCTGACGCTCACCGAAGTGACGAAGCCGACAAAAGGCAAGAACGCGAAGACGCTGTTCGGTTGCTATTACTACTACGAAAAATGAGCGCAACTTCAGCAACAGGTGCCCGTGCGGTCAATTGACTCATGAAGTCCAACAAATGACGACACCAATCACTGCGAAAGTAGCCGCGACAACACGCGTTTTCTGGAGCATCGCAATCATGGACGCGATTGGACTGCTCATCGTGTTCATCATGATGCTGTCCGACAACAAGGGGCAGCACGATGGCGGCGCTGCAATGGGCTGGTTCTTTCTGTTTCAGGTTCCGGTACTGATGCTCGGGCTCAGCATGGTGTTGTTTTATTACACGAAACACGTGCTTTGGCACAGCCTAGCCTTTCTCATTGTGGCGAGCCCAGCGCTTCTCCTCTTGGTTTTCCTAACCCTGTAGTGCTCCTGCGAGCGGCGCAAATTTTCCGTGAATCCAGCTGCCGTGAAAGACCCCATGAAACTCCTTACCCAAATTTATCGCATCGGCCACCTGACAGGTTGGCTGTTCGCCATCGGTGTCGTCGCGCCCAGTCAAGCGGCAACCACCACGGGCGTGGGCGCTGTTGCGGGTGCCACAGAGTTCGCGCGTGCCGAGATCACGCGGTTACAGAAAAAGGACTGGAAAGGCTCACTCATTGAGTATGAAGCCGCCGCGAAACTCGGTCATCCCGATGCGCTGTATCGGCTCGGCACCCTTTATTACCAGGGCGAAACGCAGGGTTCAGGCGACATACCGCGCGCGCTCGGTTACTACAAACGGGCGGCTGATCTCGGTCACGCGCGGGCTAACTATCTGTACTGCATGGAGCTGTACGCTGGTGAAAACATCGCGAAGGACATGAGCGCAATGTTGCACTACGCACGGCGCGGCGCAGAACGCGGCGATGCCGGCGCACAGAACCTGCTCGCGGGACTGTACGCATCCGGAACGATGGTGAAGCTCGATCCGATCGAGGCGTTTCGATGGGATAGTCTGGCCGCGCTTAAGCTTGAAGAAATTCGCCAATTCCTTCACCAGAAAACTTATGACACGGTGAATGATCGCCCCGATGAGGCCCTTGATATGGGAGACGTATTGCGAAATACACCCTCGGCGGGTGTCGTTCGTGATCACGTTGGCGCAAAGTTCAGCGCCGCTCAACTCGCTACCGCCAGAGCGCTGGTGGCAAAGTGGAAGCCCACAATCGACGCCGCCTGCCGCGCCTGTCAGGCGATGGGCAATCCTAATTTCTTGCTTAAGAAATAGGTATTGCAATCTGTCTGGCTAATTCCCCCGTCTTTGTTTTCAATGGTCGTTGCGTAATGATTTATTCCCAATACAGCAAACATGCGTCGATAATGAAGCTTCGCCCGCTATGAGCTTCACCCCGATGCGTCAAATCGACAGCACCGCGCAATCTATTGACGCGTTGATTCAAACCCGAGCGTTTGAGGCCGCACGCGATTTGTTGCGCGCCGAATTGGGACCGCTCTCGATGCATGTCGGCTCCGCGAGGGTGGATGCCTGGTGCGTGGTGCTGGGGTTAACGCAATTGCTTGAGCAGCCCAACGCAATTGCTGCGGCGCACATTGTGCGTGAAACGCGAGGCACGGCGGCGATTGCCGATTTTGTCAAGATCGCGCAGACTGCCCACGCGCGGGGCGATGAAGTTGCCGAATTTCGAGCGTTGGCGGGGGTGTTTTGCACGGGCATACTGGTGTGGAGTGGGTTCGGCGAAATGCAACGGGCGTTTCCGCGCATTAATGAGCTGCATGCAGCGCTGCATCACCGCTTGTCGAAAGATGAAGCGATTGAATGCCTCTCGGGCCTACTTGTAGCTCGCATGTTGTTTGGTGGCGAAGCAGCGGAAGCAGCCGTCATTGGTGAGGTGTTGGTGACACTGGTACTCGATGATGCGGTGACGGCTATCGCTCGTCTTCGCGCAGCGACCTTGCTCGCACCATGGTTTGAGCACGCGCGAGACGACGCACGTCTGCACCGCGTGGCGGAGGTTCTCCTTCCGCTCACGATTGATGTCACGATACCGCTCGTCACTCGATTGATATATCGCACTTCGATTGCGCTAGCCGACGTCTACCTTGGCAGCGTCCTTTCCTCGGCAGCCGTTGATGTCTTTTCGACGAAACAACTCGTTCTGGAAATCGGCCAGTCAGACCCCGATGGCTTGCCCCCGCAATGGTTGCGCTTCTTCGTGTACCGAAGCGCCTTTGAAGCGGCGACTCGCAGCGGCGATCAAGTGGCTGCCGGCAAAATTCTTGAACAACTTGAAGCGTTGGTGGACCCCGCCGAAGCGTCGCAAGTGCTTGCGCTACGCTACCGTCAGAGCACGCGTGCCCTAAGGTCGCGTGAATATTCGGCTGCGCTTGCCTATTCTCAGCGCTGCGTGGAGCTGGCGCAGGCGCTTGAGATACCGCAGCCGATTGCGCTGCTCTATGAAAACGGCCTTGGCACCGCGCTGATCGGATTGCATCGACTCAGTGAGGCGCGCGCCATTTTTCTCACCATCATCGCAAAGTCGATGCCCGGACACCGCCTTGGGTATGAGCGCATGTGTGCGCTGATTGACACTGTCGCCGCGCTTGGCGGATTCGATCGGCAAAGCGCGACGGAGGCGCTTCCTGGCAGTGATGCGGTTGCCGCGGTACGCGAACAGCTCGGCGACTATCTACGCATTTGCGGAGGTCGAATGCCGCCCAGCCATTCCCAGGTTTTCCCGAAGATCGCTCAGGGCATCGTAGCCGCGATCTTCGCTTACGGACTCGGCACTGAAGCCTTCGCGGATGATGTTCGAACGCAAGGGCTGCTGCCGCCTGATGATCGCCCAATCAGCTGGCCATGGCTGCTGCGTATTCGACTATTCGACGGGTTCATCGTCGAAGGCATCAACAGCAGCGCGCAAGACACGGGCAAAAAAGGCGAATCAAAATCGACACAGATTTTGCAATACCTCGCAGCGCATGCGCCGACATCGGTGACAGCGCAGCGCCTGGCCGATGCCTTATGGCCGGAGGCTGAGGGTGATAAGGCGATGCGCTCGCTCGATGTGGCGCTGACCCGTTTACGACAAGTTTTGCCGGATGCGGCGCTGCTCGTTCGCCACGAAGGCAAGATAGGTTTCGACTCAAATCGTGTGTGGTGCGACACCCACGCTGCGCTGACGCGGGTCGACACATTGCGCGGCTATGTCAGTGCTGGCTGGGGCGCGAAACCTTCGGCCGACGCACTGATTGCCGATTCACGATACGCGCAGACAGCGCTCGCACTGCTCGATCTCTATCGCGGACCGCTGCTGCCTGATTCACGCGAGGCGTTTGCGCGTGATCGATCAGCGTTTTTCCGCTCGCAAGCGGCAGGCGCTGTGCAAATCGGGCTGCGCGCAGCAATCCGCCTGCCTGATCAAACCATGTCCGAAGAAATCGTACGCAAAAGCGTGGCGCACGGACTGCCCGCCGATGTCGTGCGCTCGGTCATCACAGACCTTCAGGCACGTGGTGAGGACACGTCGCGGCGCGCGGCGCAACTGAGTCAGGTGTTTGAGCTGGCGCGAGCCTAATTTCTCAGATACAGCTTTTTTGTGGAATGGCGTTTTCACGGGGCTAGCCCCGTGAAATGATCTAAGTCGACTTTAGCTAAATATTCTGATTAGCCCCTGTATAGCGGCGCTTTCAGCAAAAAGCTTTCTTTCTCGGGGCGGTACAATTTAGGCTCTTTTCAAGCTGTGAAGATCTCCGCTCCGATGCGCCGCACCTCGCTGACCCAGTTTCTTGTTGAACAACAGCGCGCGGCAAATGCCATTCAGCCCGAACTTCGGCTCTTGATCGAAGTCGTCGCCCGCGCCTGCAAGGCCATTGCGGTGAACGTCGGCAAGGGTGAGTTAGCCGGGATTCTCGGCAGCGCGGGGACCGAGAACATTCAGGGTGAAGTCCAGAAAAAGCTCGACGTCATCTCGAACGACATCCTGATGGAAGCCAACGAGTGGGGCGGCCATCTCGCGGGCATGGCGAGCGAGGAGATGGAGACGATTCACGAAATTCCGAATCGTTATCCCAAGGGCGAATATTTGCTGTTGTTTGACCCGCTCGACGGTTCGTCCAACATCGATGTGAACGTGTCAATCGGCACCATTTTTTCGGTGCTGAAGGCGCCGGAAGCGATGGGTCAAGTTACCGAGCAGTCGTTCCTGTTGCCGGGCACAACGCAAGTCGCAGCGGGTTATGCGGTGTACGGCCCGACCACCGTCTTCGTGTTGACCGTCGGCACTGGCGTGCACTGTTTCACACTGGATCGCGAAATGGGCTCGTGGGTGCTCACACAATCGAACATGATGATCCCGGAAGAGACTCAGGAATTCGCAATCAACATGAGCAATATGCGGCACTGGGAAGCACCCGTAAAGCGCTACATTGACGAGCTTTTGCTGGGCAAAACGGGGCCGCGCGGCAAGGACTTCAACATGCGCTGGGTCGCCTCAATGGTGGCCGATGTGCATCGCATTTTGACGCGCGGCGGCGTGTTTTTGTACCCACGCGACGCGCGCGAACCCGATAAACCGGGCAAGCTGCGGCTGATGTACGAAGCCAACCCGATGAGCTTTATTGTCGAACAGGCGGGCGGCGCTGCAACAAATGGTCATCAGCGCATTCTTGACGTGCAGCCCGGTCAACTACATCAGCGTGTCAGCGTTATTCTGGGCAGCAAGCGCGAAGTCGAACTGGTAACGCGCTATCACTCTGAAAAAGCATAAAAAGTAACCGCCAACGTTATTGTGAGTTCAGACCCCAAAACGCCCAGTACGCCCCGCGCCGCCTCGTTCACTGGTATCACCCGCGAAGCGATCGAAAACAATCACGCTCGCGAGGCAATCAAGAATTCCGCGCTCGCAGACAAAGTGCTGTGCGATGTGGCGCTCGGAAAATCGCTCGACTGCATGCTTGAGCGATGGGACGGCCAAAGCGATGTTCACGTCTTCGCGTACGGTTCGCTGATCTGGAACCCGTGCATGGATCACAGCGGTCGCACACCGGCAACCGTACGCGGTTTTCATCGCCGATTTTGTCTATGGAGCAACGTCTATCGCGGTACGCCGGAAAATCCCGGCCTGGTGCTTGCGCTGGATCGTGGTGGCGCCTGCCGCGGTGTGCTGTACCGCCTCCGCGCCTCAGTTGCCCGCAAAGAATTGATGCTGTTGTGGCGGCGCGAAATGTTCGGCGGTAGCTACAAGGCGAAATGGCTCAACGCAAAAACTGACAACGGCTCGATCGCCGCCATCGGTTTCGTGATGAATCATTCGTCCGACGCCTACGCCGGTCGCCTGTCCGACGAGCAGGTCGTCGAAAAGCTCGCAACCTGCTGCGGGCACTACGGATCGGGCGCGGATTATCTGTGTCAGACCGCCGCATCGTTGCGTGCCGGTGGGCTTGATGACCCGCATCTGGATCGTCTGTGCAATCTTCTCTCCGCGCGCGAGGTCAATATGCCGTGCACCGCATCTGATGCCGCCGGGGCACCCCGACGCTAAAGACCGCGATAGCGTTCAGCCGCCAGCGGCCAATAGCGAAAAGTCAGAATGTCGGTGCTAGCGCGCAGCAGAACGCTGTGATACTGTGCCGTCGGACAAGGTTTTCTTAAAAAATGCGGGAGCAAAATCATGAGCTTACTCGACGGCGTTTTGGGCGCGGTACTCGGTGGCAACAACAATAACGGCGGACAACACAGCGTGATGTCGAGTGTGATCGGCGGGCTGATCCAGCAAGCGGGCGGCGTCGGCGGGCTACTGGCAATGTTGAAGCAAAGCGGGCTCGGCCAGCAAGCGGATTCATGGCAAGGCACGGGGCAGAACATGCCGGTTGATGGTGGCGATCTGATGAGAGTGCTCGGCGGCATGATGGGTGGCGGTGGCCAGCAACAGGCTCAAGCGGGTGGCATGGGTGGTCTTCTCGGCAGCGTGCTCGGCGGCGCAGCCCCCGGTGGTGCAGGCGGCAATTTGGGCGACTTGTTGTCACAAAGCGGTATCAGTCAGGATCAGTTGGGTGGTTTGTTAGCGCAGGTGTTACCTGGCGTGCTTGACGGCATGACCCCCGGGGGCCAAGTGCCGCAAGCCCACGATCACAGAATGATGCAAGACATTCTCGGTGGCGTGATGCAGAGCGCCATGGGTGGCAAGGGCGGCGGACTGTTCGGGTAGAAGCCTTTGCGGCGTCCCTGACGCATGATAATGTTGGGGCAACGGGGGGCGAAGT
>JBDSYI010000045.1:0-1754 GCA_039925745.1 Casimicrobium sp.
CCTACCAGCACGACCATATAACCCGATGTGGGTGGTTGTGCGATGTTGGTGACGATGACGACGCCCATTAACGCGGCGGCTGCGAAACCTGTCGCCGTGAGGCCGCGCCACAGGTTCAGGCTGTTCCACCAATTTGACGGAGGTTTCGCGAATACGCGGGACGCAACCGACGGCGTCGCCGCAATTGAAGATTCAATGCGTGACCACAGCGCAGCCGATGGCTCAGTCGGCTCAACAAGAGCGCTCAGTGGAGACAGTTTTTCCTCCCATATTTCAACGGCGGTGCGCAGCGCCGCATCATTTTTCATGCGCGCTTCCACAACTTCGCGACGCGTGGCGGACAGCGTGCCGAGCACATATTCACCCGCCAACACTTGCAGGTCGTCCGGAGATTCAGTGATGCTCATGCCATGCACTCCCGTAATGAGAGTAAACCGCGTTTGATCCACGCCTTGACGCTGCCGAGCGGCGCGTTCAGGCGTTGTGCGATTTCGCTATGCGAACAGCCGTCAAGATACGCGAGCATGATGCTGTTGCGCTTTGGCACGTCGAGCCCATTTAGGCATTCGTCGAGCCGCCCAATATCAGCAGAAATTTCAAACGCCTCAGCCATCGGCGCAGCATTGGCGACCGATTCAGCCTCAATCGCCTCGATGGCTTCCTCATCCGCCGAAACCTCACGCCCACTCGTACGCACAACGCTGAGCGCCTGATTGCGCACCAGCGTGTGAATCCATCCGCGACCCGAGCCGCGTGTGGCGTCGAAACTTGCAGCTTTGGTCCAAACGTTCATGAAGGCGTCGTGCAACACGTCCTCCGCCAGCGCGCGATCGCGCACGATGCGCAACGCGACGCCGAGCAGACGGCGACTTTCGTGATGATAGATGCGGTGAAGGGCCTGTTTGTCGCCACGGGCGCAGGCAGCTAACGACGCCTCGTAATCAAACGACGCGCTGTCAGCAAGGGAAGATTCGGGTGATGCGGGGGAGGCAGGCAAGGCGAACGTGATCCGGACTATGCATTGTGTTGGCTGGCGAACAAGAACAGCTGGAGGAGGAATACCGTTCCCGCCCGCCAGGGCCACAAAATGATAGCTGAGCCTCGTACGACCGAGCCTGCCTTTTTCTACGCCTTGATCAGGGTGCGCCTGATCAAGTCACCCCTCAACGGGCGATCTGTGCGCGTCTCGAAAAAATCGCTGGATAAGCCGATCAATCAGGACGCTTTGTAAAAAATGTAATCAGCCTGGTACATGACGATTTCTTTCTTGCCTTTGCTACCCGCATCGCAGGCCATCGCTGGCGCGGTGCCGCCTTTGGTCGAGACGCGTTGAACATAGGTCACGCCGGTCATCGCACCCGAGCCCATGATCGGATTCGCCTTCACCAGCTGCATCGGGATGTTGCCTGCACCGCCCGGAGCCACGGCGACTTGCGTGCCCGTGAATTTTGAGCCGTCCATGCTTTCCCAAGTTGCGGGTGGGCCAAAGTATTTGCCTATTTTCTTGCCGCTGCGATCATTCAACGCCGCATCCGGGCCAACAAACACCCATTCGTATTGACCGGCCATATCTTTCTTGTCGCGGCATTCGTACGTGATCTCGCCGACGCCAACGGTTTCCATCGCCACTTTGTTGCCAGCGGGCACTCGAACTGCGGCAGGCAGCGAGCCCTGGTCGTACATCGGGGCCATTTGCGCGGTGGCGCAAGCAGCGAGGATCGAAGTAATGGCGGTCGCGGCGAGCGCGGTCGAAA
>JBDSYI010000046.1:0-2020 GCA_039925745.1 Casimicrobium sp.
GGGTGCAACGTGACGGCGCGCGCGTGCTTGTGATCACCGGTGCGGGGCGCGGATTTTGCGCAGGGCAGGATCTGAATGATCGCGCCGTTGCTCCGGGTCAGGCCGTTGACCTGGGCGATTCAGTTGAGAAAAACTATGCTCCGCTGGTGAACGCGATCCGCGCGTTGCCGATTCCGGTCATTGCTGCGGTGAACGGGGTCGCGGCGGGCGCGGGCTGTAACTTTGCGCTGGCCTGTGATCTGGTGATCGCGACCGAAAGTGCGAGTTTTTTGCAACCGTTCTGCAAGCTCGGTCTGATTCCAGATACAGGTGGTTCTTACTTTTTGCCGCGCCTCGTCGGCACGCAACGGGCGATGGGTCTGGCCCTGCTCGGCGACAAAATTTCAGCGAAGCGCGCCGCTGATATTGGACTTATCTTTGAATGCGTTGCGGACGCTGATTTTGTTGCGCGCGTCGACGCCGTTGCCGCGCAATTAGCGTCTGGCCCCACGCTGGGCTACGCCCGCACCAAGCAAGCCATCTACGCCAGCCCCGACAATTCGCTTGATTCGCAACTCGCGCTCGAAGGTAGCTTAATGCGCGAATGCGGATTTTCGGAGGACTACCGGGAAGGCGTGGCAGCGTTCAAGGAAAAGCGCGCTGCAATCTTCACTGGACGGTGACAAGCGAACTATTTAGCTATACGGCTTTTTCCTGAAACTCCCTATACGCAGGGGCTATGCTCCGATTATTTATGTAGTCGATATGCAAGGAAATACAGCTATAGCCCCAGTGCAATAAACGTTTTCGACGAAAAGCTATTGCCTTCCAGGCAGTCATTTCGCTCTAATTGGCAACGCCCATCATCCCACACGAATCAACCATGAACGCACGGAGGGCGGACCAGGTGGTACGCGTCGCATTTCCCGGAAACGAAATGCCTCCCGTTACCCCCGCGCCACTCAATCCGAGTTGCGCGCGCAATGTAATCAAGCCGTCCAAAAGTGGATTGTTCTGACCGTCACCATCAATATCGTAGCAATCGACAGGAAGCGTCAATGTGACGCCAGCTACTGTAATCCGTTCTCCTATTGCGCTGTCTCGCAAGCGAAGAATCCACTGCCCGTTAATCTGTGCTGCAGGCAGGTTCGCGAATACCGAAATGAGGGGGATCCCGGCCGGTGGATTAGCGCCGCCTACACCGCCAATCGGCGTGGTCATGTACGTCCCCGGTGGAATCGTCACCCCGCCAGCCACGCCGCTCGCGGCTGTCCAGATATTGTTGCTGCTGACGTTCGGGTCAACAAAGGTATAAGTCCCTGACAATGCGGATGAGTCGCCGCAGCTAGTCGCGAGATTCGCGCCGATCCGGCCGACAATCGCAGTGCTAGCGCCGTTGGGCGCCGTCAATATCGCCGATAAATCTCCCGCCCAAGTGGCCGCAGGTGCAAATGTGATCGCGACGCGAACATCAGTGATCCGTCGGTCAACGCCAGAAACCGCAATCGGAATACCGATATCAAGCCCAGTAAAATTACCGCAACCTGACCCGCTTGACGGCTCTGGCAGAAGCCATGGCCCGCCAGAAGCAGAAAAAGACTGCGATGTAGCAGCGGAAGCGCCGTATAGAAAGATGCTGCACAAACAACAGTGGAGAAGGCGAATAAGCGAGACGCTTGACATAAAACACTAGCCAGTATTTTTGAAAGAAAATTACTGTAACCGGGCAGCGCGGCGATGTCAATAATTGAGGAACGCGCTAGGCGGCACCATGCCATCGCGCGGCAGAGCATGCGATAGCATCGGTATACCAAATTTATGAACATCAGTGCCTGGAGCGCCTCTCATATGCCGCAAAGCCCAAATGTCCTAAGCCGCACATTCGCAACTGTTGGGGTAATCGGTGCTGGCACCATGGGCGCGGGCATCGCGCAGGTTGCCGCGCAGGCAGGTTGCTCGGTCAAATTGTTCGATGCGCGAAACGGTGCGGCGGTCTTAGCGATCGAGCGCACGGGCACCACGCTGCACGCGCTCGCGGCAA
>JBDSYI010000047.1:0-4916 GCA_039925745.1 Casimicrobium sp.
TGGGCGCGGTCCGCAACACCCGTACGGTCGGCGTTAGATGCCAATGAGCGCAGCGATGCAATGTATCGGCAATATCATTGGCCAGTGATTCCGACAGGGCAACGCCGACTTCCAGATGCAAGGCGCGAACCTCGAATATTTTTTCAGTGCGATGAGCCTTGACGTCGATTCGCCCGACCAACTCGCCACGTACCAGTATAGGTAGCGTGAAATACCCGTATTTGCGCTTCGCTGCCGGCGTGTAGCACTCTATGCGGTAATCGAAATTGAACATTGTGAGGGCGCGCTCGCGGTCCCAAACCAGCGGATCGAACGGCGACAGCAGGGTGCAAAGCGTGGCGTGCAAATTGCCGTTTTGCGCCGCTCGCAATGAAGTTTCATGATCCGGATGAACGTACGCAGGCCATGGCCAATCATCCACCCGAACACGCAGCAACGCCCCGGTTTCAACCAGTGAATCTGGATGCGGACGCGGCGCTTTACCGGCGTGTCGAAAGTAATCTCCGATCCAGCGCGCAGGCGCCAATCCCATCGCCTTGACGGCAGCTAACGTCCGCGCAACGTCAACCACTTCACGACTGGGCACCGCGGCATCATGAAGAAAATGTGGCGGCAATACGCGTTCGCGCACGTCGTAAACGCGGTGAAAATTCTCACGCCGTTTGACCATGATTTCACCCGCGGTGAACAGCGTTTCCAGGCGCAGTTTGTCAGGCTTCCAGTCCCACCAACCATTGCCCTTACGAGCATCAACGTGTTCAAAATCGGCGGCGCGAACGGGGCCAGATTCGCGCACATGCTCGACAAGTTCGAGGTGAGCATGGGGTTCGGCGGCTAGCCGCAATGCACTGCGCCCAGAGCCTGCAGCCTCCAGATGAAGCATCTGCTGCCGATATTGTGGGTAGTCCTCTATCGGCAGAAAGCATGCCGCATGTGACCAGTATTCAAACAGCGCACCTTCAGTCAGTAATTCGTCTAGCCAGCGCGACGGATAGTCACCCAGTCGGCTCCATAGCACCAGATATGGGCTGCGCGCCACGATATGTATGGTGTCAATCTGGAGCACGTTCATTCGCCGGATAGTCGCCAGAACGTCTGCCTTCTTCGCCGGGCGTCGGCGCTGTGTCAGCAAGCCCATCGCGGCAAGTTGCAGCGCGCGCGCCTGCTCAAGCGAGATGTGCATTTCTCCGGCGTGTTTTGGCGCAGCACTAAGTGGCATAGGATCACTTCATCAATGCCGCTTCATACAATAGCGGTCTACATCACATTTTGCCCGTCTGCCGCTTATGTCTATCAAGTCCGATCACTGGATTCGCCGCATGGCCGAATCGACACAAATGATTGAACCCTTCGAGCCCGGTCAGGTGCGCTTTGTTGATGGGCAGAAAATTGTGTCTTACGGGAC
This sequence comes from Casimicrobium sp., assembly GCA_039925745.1. Taxonomy (GTDB): domain Bacteria; phylum Pseudomonadota; class Gammaproteobacteria; order Burkholderiales; family Casimicrobiaceae; genus Casimicrobium. The sequence goes on from JBDSYI010000047.1 coordinate 1,406, forward strand.
GTCGAGCTACGGCTACGACATTCGCTGCGCGAACGAATTCAAGATTTTTACCAACATCAACTCAACGATTGTTGATCCGAAAGCGTTCGACGAGAAATCATTTGTGGATTTCAAAGGAGACGTTTGCATCATTCCACCGAATTCGTTTGCGCTGGCGCGAACCGTGGAGTACTTCCGAATTCCGCGCAGTGTATTGACGATTTGCGTCGGCAAGAGCACCTATGCGCGTTGCGGCATCATCGTTAACGTGACGCCGTTTGAACCGGAGTGGGAGGGCTATGTCACGCTCGAGTTCTCGAACACCACGCCGCTACCGGCAAAAATTTATGCGGGCGAAGGCTGCGCGCAGGTGCTCTTTTTCGAAAGCGACGAGGTGTGCGGCACATCCTACAAAGATCGGGGTGGAAAGTATCAAGGGCAGAGCGGCGTGACGTTGCCCAGAGCTTGATTGCGCTATCGGCGTCAGAGCGCCACGTCAGCGAGCCGCGTCTTCCACCACGCCTGAATCGCGTGTGCTTCGAGCGGTTTTGACAGGTAGTAGCCCTGAATTTCTTCGCAGCCAATGTCACGAAGGATCGATAGTTGCAACGGTGTTTCCACACCTTCAGCAATCACGCGCATGTTGAGGCTGTGGGCAATGGCAACAATGGCTTGCACAATACCTCGGCTGGGTTTGTCATCAATGCGCTTGATGAAGCTCTGGTCAATCTTGATCGTGTGAAACGGCAGCCGCGTTAAATACGACAGGCTGGAGTAACCGGTGCCGAAGTCGTCCAGCGTCAACGTGACACCCATGCGCCCGAGCGTGTCGAGCGTGTCCATCACCGTCTGCGGATTGCCGACCAGCATGGACTCAGTAATTTCCAGATCAAGATACTGCGGCGGGATACCAGTTTTCTGGATGGTTCGATCGACCGTCTTGAGCCAGTTCGGATCTTCCAGCTGTTTGGCCGATACGTTCACCGAAATTCTCGGATGAATGTCCTGACCTTGCCAGACTTTAAATTGTTGGCACGCCATTTCCAGCGCACGCTGGCCGAGCGAGTGGATGATGCCGCTTTCTTCGGCCACCGTAATGAAATCGCCGGGCTGGATCAGCCCGCGGGTGTGGTGGCGCCAGCGCAAGAGCGCCTCAAGTCCGGTCGGTGAGCCCGTCGCAGCGTCGACCTGAGGTTGAAACATCAAGAAAAACTCGTTATCCGCGATACCGCGCCGCATGTCGGTCTCGTACTGTGTACGCTGCGCCTGCTGCCGACTTGATCCGCCCGAGAAATGCTCGATTCGGTTGCGACCACCTTGCTTCGCCGCATACATCGCGGTGTCCGCGTTTTTCAGCAATGCACTGGCATCGGCCCCGTCCTGTGGAAACATCGCGACGCCGATTGAAGCAGGCATGTTCAGGCGGTTGTTGCCGACTTCAAACGGTTTGATCAACGCTTCCAGAATGCCCTCAGCAACCAGAAGCGCGACGTGCTCTGCGTGCTGAGCCTCCAGGCGAGTAATCAACACCACAAACTCATCGCCACCAAAGCGCGCCACCAGATCGTCCTGACGAATCGCGTCTTTCAGCCGCGCTGCGGCGAGCCGCAGTACGGTGTCTCCCGCATCATGGCCGAGGCTGTCGTTAAATGTTTTGAAAAAGTCCAGATCAACAAACAGGACTGCCAATCGGCTCTTGTCGGCGACGGCGGATTTGATGGCGTCTTCGAGTTTGGTGCGGAACAGTAAACGATTCGGCAGTCCCGTCAGCGGATCAGTCTGGGCGATTTGTACGGCGCGAACGGTGGCGGTATGTAGCTCTTTCGTGCGTTCCCGCACGCGAATTTCCAGTGAGCGCTGGTAGTTGGTAATCTGCGCACGGCTGGCGGAGAGTTGATGCGCCATCTCGTTAAATGCACGCGCCAATTCACCGGCTGGACCGCGTGAGCTAATTGGAACTTCGACCTGAAAATCGCCCTGCGACAACGAGCGGGCTGCGTCGGTAAGCGCGAGCAGCGTGTTGCGGGTACGCCGCGAAATAACCCAACCGACGATGCAGACGACTGCAACTGCGGCAATCAGCATCAATCCATCAAGCGTCGCGAAGTGATCGTACATGTAGCGGCCAGTGGGATCAGGTTCGCCGAACTTAAATCGCAGTCACAGGAATTTTGCCGATGCGCGACTGCCATTCGCGCGGACCGGTTTCGTGGACGCTGGTGCCCACTGAGTCGACCGCTACGGTGACGGGCATATCGGCCACGTCAAATTCGTAAATCGCTTCCATGCCGAGATCCGCAAAGGCGAGCACTTTTGCGCTCTTGATCGCTTTGGAAACGAGATAGGCAGCTCCGCCCACCGCCATCAGATACGCAGCCTTGTGGTTCTTGATCGCCTCAATACCCGTCGGGCCGCGTTCGGCTTTGCCGATCATGGCGATGAGACCGGTTTGCGCGAGCATCATCTCGGTGAATTTGTCCATGCGAGTGGCGGTCGTCGGGCCTGCAGGGCCAACCACTTCGTCGCGCACCGGATCGACCGGACCAACGTAATAGATCACGCGATTGGTGAAGTCGACTGGAAGCGTTTCGCCTTTAGCCAGCATGTCGGCAATGCGTTTGTGCGCAGCATCACGCCCGGTCAGCATCTTGCCGTTGAGCAGAAGCGTTTGCCCAGGTTTCCAGCTCGCGACATCTGCTTTGGTGAGCGTGTTCAAGTCAACGCGCTTACTGAGCTTCAGATCTGGAGCCCAATGCACATCGGGCCAGATATCGAGGGACGGTGGCTCACAGAAAGTAGGCCCTGAGCCATCGAGCACGAAGTGCGCATGGCGCGTCGCGGCGCAGTTTGGGATCATCGCTACGGGCTTGCCCGCCGCATGCGTCGGATACATCGCAATTTTGATGTCGAGCACGGTCGACAAACCACCGAGGCCCTGTGCTCCGATGCCGAGTGCGTTGACCTTTTCATAGAGCTCGATGCGCAGCTCTTCGGTCTTGTTCTGCGGGCCGCGCTTCAACAGGTCATACATGTCGATCGGCTCCATCAACACTTCTTTAGCGAGCAGCATGGCCTTCTCGGCGGTGCCGCCGATGCCGATGCCGAGCATGCCCGGTGGGCACCATCCTGCGCCCATCGTCGGCACAGTCTTCAGCACCCAGTCGACCAGAGAATCACTCGGATTCATCATCACAAATTTGCTCTTGTTCTCGCTACCGCCACCCTTGGCCGCGACGTTGACGTCGACCGTGTTGCCGGTCACCAACTCCATGTGCACCACCGCTGGCGTGTTGTCATTGGTGTTCTTGCGCGCAAACAGAGGATCAGCCACGATCGAGCCGCGAAGCTTGTTATCCGGGTCGTTGTAGGCGCGCGCGACACCCACATTCACGGCGTCCGTTACCGAGCCAGGAAAACCACTGAAGCGCACATCCATGCCAATTTTCAGGAACACGTTGACGATGCCGGTGTCCTGACAAATCGGGCGATGGCCCAGCGCACACATCTTTGAATTGGTCAGGATTTGTGCGAT
>JBDSYI010000048.1:0-18264 GCA_039925745.1 Casimicrobium sp.
TGCATTCCCCAGTACGCGGCGCGCTGCACGATCCAGGGTGGATAAACGAGCGTCCCGAGCCCGAAAAAAGCCTGCGCCGTATTGGCGCCGAGTCCGACATTGATCGGTGCCACGGGCTCACTCCGCATTGCCGGCGAGAGCAGCGATCCGGTGCCGAACGCCCGGTTCCACTTGCCGAGATCGCAGATATTGGACGTCAAAGCCGCCCACGAGACCCATGACGGATTCCAGAAGGTCGATTCCTGGAAGTCTTCCTCCTGCAGTGTTTGCAACACCGGAAGCTGCGGCTTCGCGTCGAGCTGGAATCGCGTATCGCGCAATCCGAGCGGATCGAATACCAGGTCCTGCAGCAACGCGGCGTACTTCTTCCCGCTGGCCTTCTCGAGGATCGCGCCGAGCACGACGAAGTCCGTGTGCGAATACTTCCAGTCGCGCCCCGGATCCTTGAACGCCGGCGCCTGGTGTGGAAGCACGCTGTACGCAATGAGATCGTCCGCAGTCCAGACCCGGAGCGGGTTCGCCTCGAGTTGCCTGAGAAAAGCGTCGGTCGTAATGTAGTCACCGAAGCCAGCGCTCGACGCGGACAACATGCGCACCGTTGCGCGGTCCGCGTTGGGATAGTCCGGGTACCACTTCGAAACCCGGTCGGTGAGCGCGATGCGGGCCGGCTGCTGCTCGGCCATGCGCAGCAGGACCGTCGACAGCACCTGCCAACCGACGCCCCCCACCCGAAAGTGCATGTCGGTGGTGGCGGGCTCACCGTTAGTCGAGACGCCGATTGCGTTACGGTAGAGTGGCTTGCCGTGTTGTTCAACACCCACAATGATGGCGTTGAGCTGGTATTTCTCCCGGATGCTTTCGAGCGTTGCAGACAAACTCCGGGATGTCGCAGACGGGACTGCGGACCCGGGCGCGCACTGCGTCGCGGCTGACCCGGAAATTGCAGCGCTGCCAGGCTGTATCTGCGGCAGGGGCAGGGCGGAAAACGTCACCACATCGCGGCTCATCGGAAGCGCATGTCGCTGCGGGCCGACGTTCTCGGAGGTGATCGGAATCGCCTCCAGCGTATCGTAATACGGCAACACCTTTACCAGGGATGGGGTCTGCCCGGTGAGCGCGAAAGCGTCGAACACATACGGCAAGCCGTCGGCGAATAGCAGCGATGGGTGGTCCATCACCTGGAAGTGCACGTGCGGTCCGCCACCCGTGCCAGAACTGCCGGCATTCGCCATCGGTTGCCCGCGCTTGACACGGTCCCCGGGTCGCACTTTCACACTACCCGCCTGCAGGTGCGCGTACGCGGCGAAACGCCCGTCGCCAAGATCGAGCACGATGCGATTGCCGCCTTCGCTTTGGGGGGTTATGTCTTCCCGCGCGGCGCCCACCCGCAGATCCGGATAGCGATCAACCGCGACAGCGACAGTGGCATCGGTCACCGCTAGCACGGGCTGACCGAAGGTGGGAAAGCTGGCGGGAAGCGCAGGATCCCCGACGCCGGGTCGGTTCTGGGCATCCAGTTGATTGAAGTCGATCGCGAAACGCTGTCCAAGGTACCTACGACCACCGATCGGAATGACCGATCGGCGATGGGGTCCGTCGCAGCAGCTTCCAAGCGCAGCCCAACCGGATCCTGCGAGGGGTGGCCCGAGCACAACCGGCGGCCGCCGATCGACTTTCACGCGTGCACCCGTGAATGACAGGACCGACGGCGGAACTCCGCTCGCCGGTGCGATCGTCACCTGATGCGCAATGAACGCCGGTATGGCCTCCTTGCTGGCAAGAGGCACGTCGAGCCAGACTGCACCCACGGTCGCGGGCGGCAGCACCACATTCGGCGCGTCCGGCGAAGTGACGAGCGACATGGCGGAAGTCAGCGACGGGCCGGTCAGGCGTAGCAGTGTTGCTCCGGAATCGGCATTGAGCACCGCGATCGTGCTGACAGTCGCCGGCACCGTAAGGGCGTTAGTCAGCAACAGTTCATAGACGAGATGGACCTTGCCATCGGTGCCGGTGAACCAGTGGGGAGGCGAGATGACACTCTCGATCAGCGGCGTGAAATGCCACCCCGTCGGCGCAGCCGCCTGCGCCTGGGCCTGCACCGTGGGCGCTAAGAGACTTCCGAGGAAAATCGCCGCGACGAGTAAACGGACCTCAGATATTGAGAACGTGTGAAGGGTCATGTTCGGGGTTGATCCTCGGGAGGCAAGGTGCGAGTCGACTTCGTAGGGGCTTAAGGCTAAGGGACTAATGTGCGGCCCCGCTCCCGGCAGTTCACTTTCAGCCGATCCGAGCGGCGGATCTGCTCGAAAGGGGTTCCTTTCCTCGTCACGGCAAAGATGCGGTGTTTCGCAGGGTGATGGTGCCCGAAAGTATCGGAGCTAAACAGCTCGGTGATGACCAGAAGGGCTGTATGCTTTACGAGCTGGACGCTATGAAATTCCGCCAGCAAGGCGCCCGTCGAATCAGGTTATCAACTTCACGGGCAGCTAACCCTCACAGGCTGGCACGGAATGTCAGCCGGGGCACGGGTTGCACCAACTCACTAACGTATCGATCGTGCAACTGAACAGCTGTTTGCTGGGCTCGCATCGTTCCTGATAGTTTTGAAAGCAAACCGGCACCGGACCCCCGGTGCAGTGGTTCGTCTGCGAGCCGCGGATTACGGGACATCCCGGATCGCGTTGCGGGCCGCCGCAAGTGCCCGCGATCGGGTTGACCGAGGTGCAGGCGATGGTGATTTCCACCAGGTCCTTGGCGGCTGGATTCCAATTCGTCAGCCTGATGCCGAACGAGAGTGGGTTGCTGATGTCGCCGTCCCAGAAGGCACTGACCGACGGGCTGCCGGATTGGGAATATGTGTACCGATGAGGGTATACATACGGTGCCCCTTTGCATGTAAAGATCTTGTGCGCTGATTCCCAGCCCCCAAGATAAAAACTGATCTGTTTCTGGGGTTGGCAAGACGCTACGTTGTACAGGACGCAAGGATCGTCGGGCTCGGGTTGGCCAATCCCCGGCCGGAAACTCTGCGAGGCGGGCCTCCCCCGTAGACCTTCAGTGGGTGCAAGGTGACGCGATTGGTGAAATCCAGTGCCCGTGTAAGGCTCGGTTGAGCAGCCCAGCGATACCACGAACACCCCCGCCACTTTTTCGACGTTCACGCCTTCGATGGTAACTGTGGACTTGTCGGCAGCGACCAGGTGGACCTGGATCTGCTCGTGCTGGGCAGCGTCCCAAGCCCACAGATTCGGGTGGCTAATTGGACAAGCGAGGCGCTCGGCTTTGCGGCCTGCCGCCGGTACGACGACAGCGGGCGAAGTCGTGGAAAGGCATGCGGGAACGCCTCTGCATTCGTTGTGTTGGGACGCGACCATCGTGCCAGTACGGTAACCCTTTTCGTCATCGGCGTATGCGCAGCCGATGATCGCCGACAGGACGAGCGTCACAAGGACACGCGTCGCGAATGCTCGCTGCACAAAAGTTTTCATCAAACCCTCCTGATGGCCGGATGCGCCGGCTGTGTAGTTGCAATAACTGAACGCGACAATCCGGCTCACGCCTGCGATTTCGGCATTTGTCGCGGGCCGCCGGAGACCGTCTTAAGTATATTGCCAAAGGTTGGGATACTGCATGAAGGTGCGCATACGCCGCACCGACTTGGCCAGTAACCGCTATTGGCGGACTGATCGGGCGCATAGCGCGCGATCGGCCGACAGGAAGTCCCGCGGATGCAGATCGGCAGGTTTCGGACAGGTGCCGTCCGGCAGCTTCATTGCTTTGAGAGGGACGTTCCACAGCTTTCCCGCCTCCGAATCTTCGTCAATGCAGACCGCGTCCGGCAACGGATTGGGGTCGTTCGCCGTCCGAGTGGCGAAGCCGGCTGGCAGCGTGAACTTAATGCCTACGCAGCCGTTTTCCGGGCAATCCTGGTCCACGATCGGCCAGCTGCAAATATCGGTCTGGCCATTGAATGCGCCTGCAGCGTCGACGCCCTCGCACCGCGGAGCCTTCTGCCCCCGGCTTGGCGAAATAAAATCTGCGTTCCATTTGCAGAACGTAGCCGGCTGGCATTTCTTCACCTCGGCGTCATTCATATCCTTGAAGACGCCGGGATAGTCCTTGACCGCGATCCTGACCTCCACGACGCCAGTATTCGGGTCGCCGTTGAGCCAGCCTGCAACCGGCTTTGCCGTGTTCGGATCGATGTCCGTGAACTTGATTCTTTTCTGGGCGATGGGTGCCCGCACCATCGTGATGCTGGCCGGGTCGAAACCCGTGTCTTTGCCTACGTAGAACCGGTACGTCTGCTCGGTGGTTTCCTTCGCGAAAATCAGGAAAAGGTAGTAACTCTGGTTGGCTTTGAACACGTTGACGACGCAGGGGTCGGCCGGATTGGTGCTCTTGCAGTCGGTGCCGGTTTGCGCTTCGCGGCCAAGCGTCGTGTCCATGTAATAGGTGCCGTGGTTGACCGTGAGGCTGCTGCGCTGACCTGTCTTCTGTCCCATCATGCGGATGCTTCGCGGGATGCCCTTGTCCGCGATGGGCATGAGGTTCTGCCGCCATAACGGCACACCGTAGCAAAGTTCGGTCGTGCAGGACGCATCCCAGTCGCCGTCGTTCTTGCGGGGATTCGGGAAATCCGGATCACCCACTACCGCCTCGTCCCGCGCGCACGTTCCGTCGTACGCGCAGCCAGGATAGACGACGGTGGTCACGTATTCATACGGGCTGGTCCGCGACGACTCGTCGGACAGGCACTGGGTAGCGTCGACCGGTGCCGCGAAGAACGGGTCGCGGTTGATGACCGTGGTCTCGGCGTAGCCCGTCAGCGTGCCGTCGTCGTCGTTCAGAACAGTCTGCCGGTCGTTGTCTGCCCAGCCGTCGAACATGGTCTTGTTCCAGACGCAGAACTGCTTCATTGCCTCGGTGGTATCGGTGGTGTGCGTGCCTTCCTTGAACAGTGGCGAGATGACGAAATGACGGTAGTCGACATTGTCGAAGAACAGGTTACGAGAGTGGAAGGCGGGTGGGTAGTAGAAGCCGTTCGGCTGCTTCCAGCCGATCGCGGCGTTCGGCATGTAGCAGAAGGGCACCTTGCCGGAGCCTGCGGGCGGTGTCTCTTTCCGCAGAGCTGTGACCATCCCGGCAATCCATTCGCTCCGGGCGTTGGGATTGCTCTTCGGTCGGCATGTCCCGTCGAGGTTGGCCACGTCGTCAAACGGCGTGCAGTCGTCGATCACGCGGGTCTTGATGTTGAGATACGCGTTACTGTCCTGGAATGCCGGGCCGTCGTAGACGCTGAACAGCCGTTGATACATGCCGAAATTACTCATCTGGTGGGACACGCCCTCGGCAATCGACAAGCAGTAGCCGCCCGGGCGGTTCCCGTTCCGGTCCACCGCGCATTTGAGGCCGTCGGGGTTGAAGGGGCCGCCATTCGAGGCGTAAGGATTCTTTTTATTCGCGCAGTTCGGGCAATCCTGCGTGTTGCCGATGAACACACTCTTTCTCACCAGCGCCCAGTGCCCCGGGATCACGTCCGACTCGGTGTAGCCGCCACCAGTGACCATGGTGAGGCCGGCCTGCTGGACATCGGCGATAACGCTGTCGGTCACGAGGTACCACTGTGGCCGGAGCCAGATCGCGGCAAAGTTGAACGGCGCCCAATTGAAAGACGTTGTGTAGCGGTCCAGAACGGTGACCATGCAGTTTTCGGTATTGCCGGGCGAGCACTTGTTGGGGAAAGCGCTGCAATCCTCGCCGTCCTTGCCGTCCTTGCCGACGCACTTCGTCGGAAAGTGGCCGCCGCTTGCGTCCATCTGCGGGTAGTAGTCGGCCACCGCCTTGGTCACGGCGGCAACGGTCTCGCTGCTGGAGCCCGGCGGCGGTACGCTGATCGGCGCCAGTGCGTTCCTGACCGGCTGCACTGTCGGCAGGAACGACCCCGTCGTAGGGACGGGACCCACACCCTGGCACGCCTCGGTTTTCGAGATCGTCTGGAACGACGTCATCGCCGACGCGCACGAATTGCCGATGAATGACTTGAGCGGTGCCGTGCCCGCCCGCGTGGGGTCGCTTTGCATCGACGCATACGACGACCACTTCATGTCGCGCGACATCGAACTGTTGATGGCTGGCAGGAGCCAATAGCAGACGCCACAGGTGCCGGCCCCCGCCGCCATGTTGTCCTTGAAGTCATTCCAGCCGTTCATGATCCAGAACACCGTCGGGTGATCGTAGTCGGAGCGGAAAGGCAGGTCCTCGCTGCTGGGCGCGTCGTGCAGGTTCGGCGCGGCCAGAATGCCGGGCACCTTGCGTGGGTTCTGGTCGTTGGCGATGGCGGCCCTGGCGAACACGCCGAGGTTGGCGGTGAGCGTGTTGTTGATCTCGGTCCCATCTTCGAGGTAGAAGCCGTGTCCGATGGACTTGTAGCCGACGTTGCGCTCAAGATTAACGTCCTGGGTGCCGTGCAGCACGACCCAGCGTGTCATCGAGTCGTGAATCGAGGAGTCCCGCACAAACGTGTCAGGCGGCGCGCGTCGAACGTGATGGAAGTGCACCGGGTAGTGGCCGATTCGGCCCCCTTGCCCCAACTGCTTGAACTCCACACCCTGGATCTGGAACTTCTCGACGCCTTGGCGCACGACCACGTGGCCCCCGAAGTAATAGCCGGGGTCCGTCGACCCCGCCGGAGGCACTTGAGGGAAGCAGGAGTCGGGCCTATCGGCCGGGCAGTCCATGGTGTCGCCCTCGGAGACGATCCGGATGCTGCGCGTAAGCACCCCGACCGCGGCGCGGGTCTCGGCGCCGTTCCGGACCAGGCTCGCATCGAGCTTGAGCGGCTCGGCGGCCAGGGCCTGCGGCAGAGGAAAGCGCTGGCCGCCGTGCTCGTACTTTAGATTCTCGAGGACGTCGATGGTAGTTCCGCAGGTGACATCCCGCGCGACCGTTAGCTGCTCTGAGTGGCCGGGAAGATAGTCTGTGGTCGTAACCACGATCTGGTCGCCCTTCTCCAGGGATAGCTGCCGATCCACGATCAGCTGCGTGGTATTCACGTTCGCGGTCGCATCCAGCCGCGCCCAGCTCGTTTCGCTGCTGGTCGGTGGCTTCACGGGGCAGCCCCCGGTTGGGTAGGTGGCGCCCTTCTTGCCAAAGAGCTGCAGCGCGCCGCCGTAGGAAACGCCAAGAACTTTGTACCCGAAGTAGCCGACCACCTTGTCCTCGGAGTAGCCGGTCCCGGACTCCGTGGCGTCCGAACCGCCGTCGTATGCAAGCGGCTCGTACGCGTAGAAGTAGTCGTCGGCATTACGGGGGTGGTAGAGCGTTGCGACGTCGGCTCCCAACGCCGATATCTTGCGCGCGTCGGCAATCGGTACCGGCATGCCCATGTGGTGGACATTCGATTTCCAGATGGCCGGCGGGATGCCGCACGGTATGTCGTAATCGCTGACACAGGGGATGCCCTTGCCTTTCCTGGCAGGGTCGTTGCCCGTCTGGTCCTTGCCCCAGAGGTGGATGGTGAGACGCCCGTTGTTGGTGCCGATGGGGGGGTCGGGGAGCGCCCCGGCGGTCAGAGTTCCGCCATTCTCGACGAGGATGCTGGCCGCCCAGAAATCGATGACGGCATCGGTGAACTTGAGCGTACCGCCCTTGACGATATTGACGTTGCCCCACTTGTACGTGCCGGCTTTGACCGTGCAAGGCTTATTGATCACGAGGGCGGTGCCCGGTAACGGGGGTTGCTGCAGCGTATTGTTGGGCCCAGTGCAGCCAACCGGCCTGATCTGTGCGTCTGCCGTGCCGCTGTGCAGAGTCAGCACTGCTACCAGCAGCGGGGTGAAGATCAGGGTGGTCGCGATCGATTTGGTCATCGAATAATCTCTAGAAGCGAACAGTGAGGCCAAGGCTTACGCCCTGCGTCCAGAAAGCGGAGTGGTTGAACTGGAACGTCGGCAGCGCGGGCCCGGTGAGCCGCGCAGTGGGATTTTCCGTGTACGCCGTGGTCTGCGTCGAGTTGATGGTTCGGCTTAACTGCTTGCCGGGCCGCACGACGTTGTTCGCGTAGAGCAACGAGCCGCCGAGGACGAGCGTCACCGCGGGAGTGATTTGGTAGCCGACGTTCAACGCCGCCTCGGGTACCACCGCGAATGCGGTGCGCGAGTAACGGCCGATGTTGGTGGGCAGCGCAAAATACGCGCCGGGGTAGGTCACCGTCGCGCCGGAGGAGGTGAAGTCGTTGGTGACCAGCGAACCGCTTATGTCGACCGACTGTACCACCGCCCCCGCTGCAACCTTGACGGTTCCCGCGACAAAAAACGAACCCTGATCGAGGCGGGCGCGAAAACCAACCTGCGAACCGTAGAAATGGTTGGCGGTCTCGAAGCGATCCGTGGAGAGCCAGACGTCGGGCGGGAAGGGCGGGTTGTACGAACTGCTCGTGCTGAAACTGTACTTCTCGTTCAACCGCAGATAACGCAAACCGCCGATGAAATCCAGTTTCCATGAGCCAGCGGGGGCAATCGCCCACACGCCATTCACTTCGGCGCCGAGCAGGCTATTGGTGAAGTCAACGCGCGCGCTGCCCTTGTAAATTGGGGCGAGCGAGATTTCGGTGATGCTCTCGTGGTTGGTGAACGCGTCAATAGACGGAATAACCAGGTCGGTAGAGCCCAGCTTGCCGGTCGAGGCGATAGCTGCATGGGTGGAGCGCGGCGGAATGTAGAAAACATTCGCCTCCAGTGCCGAGCGCGAGGTGAGTCCATAGCCCGCGGTGATGCGCAGGGCCGGATTGGCGCCGGCATCCACGCTTCCTCCGCCGAGGAGCACGCGAGTGTTGGGCTCGCCGATGTAGCCGTCGGTCACGAGCGGCACCGGCGTGGGGCTCGACTTGAAACGCCAGAGCAGCGCCTCGGCGCCGACGACGATTTGGCCGGGCGCAAGCGCGCGATCGGTCAATGTGAGGGTCGGGGGCGTCGTTTGCGCGAACACGACCTCCGAGCGGACGAAAAGCAGCAGCACGAGACCAAGCAAGCCTGTTTTACGCATAGCCGTGTAGCTCATTGAAGTGATAAGACGAGGCGCTGGTCGCGCAATTCCGGCGGCGTGTTCACGAATTGCTTGCGCCGTGGGACCACCGTTCCGGAGCTCGACCCCGACCGCCTAGGTGCAGGCGGTAAGCAAGGCGTTGCGGAGGGATGCACTATTGCCGCTTGGGAAATGCATCGAATTACGAGAATCTTACGCGACCAGAGGCAACTCGAGCGATGGCGCAGCATTATCTTCCGCAACTGTTTAGTCGAAATAAATAGTAGCACGCTGCAGCCGCCAACCTCGAATGTCCGCCGCGACAGCTTCGTCAGAAATGGACTGACCCCGTTCTCCTACCGTCACTTTTTGCACTGAAACCAAAGCGGCCCCGTATCCGGGGTGGTTCCGTTAGAAAACACCCCTTGCACGTCGTTGCGATCACACTCTTTTCAAGGGCGGTTTGCCCCCAACGTGATTCGGGGTGCGCTCCAATCCCGCACACCAACGCCCACCAATTTCAAGCTGCTATCGCAGTTGCGGTTGCCCTTGCGCTTCGAACCTACGGCATCAACGACTGGATGTAAGTCTGGATCTCAGGTGCCGTCGTGCGCGCACCCGGCGGCACAGCAAGCGCCCCGGAAATCAACGCATTGCCGCTCAGGCCGAGCAGGTGGCGCATGATGAGCAAGCCGTCGGTGAGGGCGTCGACGCTGCCGTTGCCGTCGACGTCTAGCAGCGGTCTAATGCTGTCGAGATAGGACTTGATCGCTGCCGGGTCGGTGCGCGTTGCGGTCGCTCCGAGCGCGCCCGCCACTAGCGAGTTGCCGGTGAACCCGACCAGGTAGCGAACGATAAGCACACCATCGGTCTGCGCGTCGTACTTCGTTTGTGTGTTGCTTGCATCGATATCGAGCGTCCCCAGAACTGTGTGGGATACCCCCGCCGAAGTGCTGTTATTGAAGCTTCCGTTCCCGCCATACGTAGCCGTCAGCGTCTTCGCGCCGGTGCTCGTCGGCGTCAAATTGCAACTCGCCGCCGGAAGCGTGATCACACAGTTCGCCGTGCCATCGCTGACCGTGATCGTCCCGCCCGGCGTGCCCGCCCCCGGTGCTGTCACGCTCACCGTCGCCGCCACCGCAATCGGCGAACCCACTGCCGATGGGTTCGGCGTATGCGACCCGATCAGCGTCGTCGTGTTGGCCTTAATTACCACCTGTGCAAGGATCGACGAGGTGCTGCCCGCATTATTGCCGTCCCCTGAGTACACCGCCGTCATGTTGTGACTGCCCACCGCGAGCGCCCCGCTGATGCACGTTGCCTGCCCACTTGAAAGTGCCACCGCGCTACACAACGCCGTCGCCCCATCGTTGAACGTCACTGTCCCCGTCGGCGTCGCCCCGGTCACCGTCGAAGTAAAGGTGAGGCTCTGTCCAAACACGCTGGGGTTCTGCGCGGACCCGAGCGACGTGGTGGTGACAGCCTGGACCGTGTGGGACAAACCCGACGAAGTGCTGCCATTGAAGCTGCCGTTGCCCGAATAAATGGCCGTCAGCGTCTTCGTGCCGCTGCTCGTCGGCGTCAAATTGCAACTCGCCGCCGGAAGCGTGATCACACAGTTCGCCGTGCCATCGCTGACCGTGATCGTCCCGCCCGGCGTGCCCGCCCCCGGTGGTGTCACGCTCACCGTCGCCGCCACTGCGATCGGCGACCCCACTGTCGACGGGTTCGGCGTATGCGACCCGATCAGCGTCGTCGTGTTGGCCTTATTCACCACCTGTGCAAGGATCGGCGAGGTGCTACCCGCGTTATTGCCGTCCCCTGAGTACACCGCCGTCATGTTGTGACTGCCCACCGCGAGCGCCCCGCTGATGCACGTTGCCTGCCCACTTGACAGTGCCACCGCGCTACACAAGGCCGTCGCCCCATCGTTGAACGTCACCGTCCCCGTAGCGGTCGCTCCCGGAGTGAGTACCGTGGCTGTGAACACTACGGTTTGCCCCCACGCAGATGGGTTGAAGTTGGATGTCGTCACCACCGTTAGTTGCGCTTCGAACGCACCGATGTCCGATCCGTCGCCTCCTGGCGCATTAGCGATCGCCAGATTGTCAAAAGGGCGAAGCAAACCGCGCTGATCTGTCGTAAAACCAAAGCGGAAGCCTTTATCGATCGCCGGGCTTCCTACAGATAAGGCGTGCGTCCGTGTTTTTCCGCCGTTATTTGCCAACGGCAAAAGCAAAGGGTCTTTGGGCGACGCGATCGTACCTACCTGATCGTTGTTGACCCCAAAGCCCGTCGAGCCATTGGATTTGCCGATAAAGTTATAGCCACCAGAAGTGAAGCTGCCGCTGACATCAGGATTAGCTCCCGCGTTTCCGGAAATAATGCTATTCCTAACCGTGGAAATTGCCCCTGCGGAGATATTTACCAAGCCGCCGGCGGACCCGGCACCGTTTGTAGTATTCCCGGTGATGGTTGAACTGGTAAGCGTCAGAGTGCCGCTGTAATTGGCAATGCCGCCGCCATGATTGTTTCCGGTGTTGCCGGAAATGGTGGTGTTGGTGACGTTGACCACATTGCTTTGTATCTTGATCGCGCCGCCTTCGTTGGCAACGTTGCCGGAAAATGTGCAGCCCGTAATGTTCAAAGACCCCCCGCCCGGGCTATGGTCCTCGATCCCGCCTCCGTAGGCAAAGTTGGCTATATTGTTTATGAATGCGCAGTTGGTCAGGTTGACGACGCCGGTGCTCAGGTTTTGCAATCCCGCGCCGTTGCCGCCGCTGCCATTGGCCATGGTCAGACCCGAGATCGTGACGTTCGACAGATTCTGAGCGATCAAGAAAATGCGTGTGGCGTTGCCACCCGAAACAGTGGTCAGATTCGCTCCCTTACCGATGATCGACATGCTTTGGTTGATAGCGATCTGTCCATTGGTCAATGTGATGGTCTGCGGCGAGTCGAACACAGCGGAGAACTGGATCGCTTTGATATCGGCCGAGGTGTTTGCCGTATTGACCGCTTCGCGGAGCGAACAGTCCCCTGCCACGCAGGCCGGATTGTTTCGGTCGTCGACCCTCGTGACTATCAGCGTCAGCGGTACGATTGTTGTCGGATCGGATGCCTGGTTGTTTCCGGTATTACTCTCGCCGCCGCCGGACACCGTGACAATGTTGGTGACCAAGGCAGGTGCGCCGGCGGAAACATTGACGGTCAATGTAATCGCCGGATAGCTCGCCGCAGCGGCAAGCACATCGCTTCTGGTGCAGCTCACTGTTCCGAGCGTGCATGTCCATCCGGTGCCTGCGATAGCTGTTGCTGTTAATCCGGCAGGCAGCGTATCAACCACTGAAACACTTCCGCTTGTTGCCGCCACGCCGCTGTTCTTGACGGTGATCGTATAGGTCTTTCCGGTGTCGCCTTGAATAAAACTGCCGGTGTGAGTTTTCGTAACAGTCAGGTCAGATGTTGCAACGGTTGCCGGGTCGGATGCCTTGTTGTTTCGCGTGTTGAACTCGCCGCCGCCTGATACCGTCGCAATGTTCGTGACCAAAGCCGGGGCATTGGCGGCAACGCTGACAGTCAAGGTGATCACCGGATAGCTGGCACCCGCTGAAAGCACATCATTTCTAGTACAGGTCAAAGTTCCGAGCGTGCATGTCCATCCGGGCCCGGTGATAGCCGTCGCCGTCAAGCCCACCGGTAGCGTATCAACCACAGAGACATTTCCACTGGTTGCTGCACCGCCGCTGTTGGCGACGGTGATCGTATAAGTCTTTCCGGTATCGCCTTGAATAAAACTACCGGTGTGAGTTTTGGTGACAGTTAGGTCAGGTACTGGCGTCGGCGCTTGCGCTTCATACGCGCCGATGTCGGAGCCGTTGCCGCCGGGCGCGTTGCTGTAGGCTGCCGAATCAATCGGACGAGTTGATCCCCGCTGATCGGTCCCTGGACCACCTGTGGAGCCGTTATCAATTGCGGGGCTTCCACCTGCCAAGGCGTGTGTCATGGTGGTTCCGCCGTTATTTGCCAACGGCAACAGCAGAGGGTCTATGGGCGACGCGATCGTGCCCGCCTGATCGTTGTTGACACCGTCTGTAAAACCTGACGAGCCGTCGGACTTTCCGATTAAGTTATAGCCGTTTGAAGTGAAACTGCCGCCGACGTCCGGCTTAACTCCATTGTTTCCGGCAATGATGCTGTTCTTAACTGTTGCCGTCCCTACACCGAAGGGAATATTTACCAGGCCACCGCCGCTCCCGGCACCGCTCGAAGTATTCCCGGTGATGGTTGAATTGGTAAGCGTCAGAGAACCGTCGTAATTGGCAATGCCGCCGCCATAATTGTTTCCAGTGTTGCCGGAAATGGTGGTGTTGGTGACGTTGACCACATTGCTTTGTATCTTGATCGCGCCGCCTTCGTTGGCACTGTTGCCGGAGAACGTGCAGCCCGTAATGTTCAAAGACCCGCCGCCCGGACTACGGTCTTCGATCCCGCCGCCATATCCCGAGCTGGCGGTGTTGTTTGTAAAAGCGCAGTTGGTCAGGTTGACTACGCCGGTGCTTAAGTTGTTAAGCCCGCCGCCGTTGCTGCTGCCGTTGCCGTTGCCGTTGCCGTTAGCAATGGTCAGACCGGAGATGGTGACGTACAGCAAACTCTGCGGAATAAAGAAAACGCGGCTGGCATTGTTGCCGGAGATGGTGGTGAGATTTGCGCCCTTGCCGATGATCGACAGACTTTTGCCGATAGTAAGCTCGCCGTTGGTTAATACAACGGTCTGCGGCGAGTCGAACACCGCAGAAAATTGGATCACATTTTGAGTGAAACTGGCGTTTGACGCGGTGATCGCTTCGCGCAGTGAGCAATCTCCGACAGCGCAAGTCGCATTATTGCGGTCGTCTATCCGGGTGACCGTGTAGGTCAGGGGTTGCCCGGATTCAACGGCTCCGATGTCAGTTCCATCTCCGCCAGGCGCGTTTGCGTAAGCCGCCAGATCGACCGGACGAATAAATCCGCGTTGGTCGGCGGTCGAGCCGAATGAAAACCCTTTATCAATTGCGGGACTGCCATTCAATAAGGCGTGTGTCAGGGTTCTCCCGCCGTTATTCGCCAGCGGCAAAAGCAGCGGGTCTTTGGGTGATGCAGCTGTGCCTACCTGATCGTTGTTGACGCCGTTGGTAAAGCCGTCGGTGCCATCGGATTTACCAATGAAATTGTAGCCGCCGGAAACGGGGCCGGTACTGGCACTGCGATAGACATCCAAATTTCCGTTGTTTACGGCGATGATGCTGTTTTTGAGCGTTGCAGGACCGTTTGTCCAAACGCCGCCTCCTACGCCTCCCCCAGAATTTCCGGTGATCGTTGAACTGGTAATAGTCAGCGTACCGCCATTATTGAAAACGCTGCCGCCTGACGAGCCGCGCGTGTTGTTGCCAGAAATCGTTGTGTTGGTAATGTTGGTAATACCACCTGTTATAAGAACTGTGCCTAGAAACGCGTTGTTTCCGGAAAACGTACAGCCAATAATGTTCCACGTTCCGCCGGTTCCTCTAGAAATCGCACTGCCATAAACCGTGCTGCGGTTATTGGTAAAGGCGCAGTCGATCAAGTTGACCGTGCCGTTACCTTGGTTCCATATCCCGCCGCCGTCGGATTCGTTTCCGGTGTCGCCGTCGGCAATTGTCAAACCCGAAATTGTGATGTTTGCGTTGCTCCCTCCGATGTAGAAAACGCGGGGGGCACCGTTGGCTGAAACAGTCGTCAGATTCGCCCCTTTACCGATGATCGACACACTCGTGCTAATAGTGAGCTGTCCATTGGTCAAGCTGATGACTTGCGGCGTGTCAAACAAAGTTGAAAATTGAATCGTGTTGACGTCGGCAGAAGCATTTGCCGCGGTGAGAGCTTCGCGCAGTGAGCAGTCGCCCGCTGCACAAGTCGGATTATTGCGGTCATCGCTTCTGGTCACTGTCATCGTTTGCGCCTGCGCGCTTTGCGCAACCGTGAAACAAACAAGAAGCAGGACTGCAAGACAAGCCACAGCCCGTCCAATGATCCGAAGAAATAACTGGGCGTTTAAAAAAAATTTGGGCATACAAAAAGTTCTGCTCTGTGTACAGAATCAGTGAAGGGAAATTAAAAAAGCCGCGTAATCTATCAGGCTAGCAGGTCTTGACTTCACAGCGCTATTCTTGACTCACAATCGGCACGCAGTCGGCGAACGCGGTATAGAACCAGCGGACAGGCTGCATATTTCGACGCTCGCCGTACAGAATGGATGCGAACTGTGCGGTCATGGAGAGGACCGCATTCGAGATCTGCACGACATCGTAAGTCAGCTAGGCCGGATGACCGATGAGCGTCCTGCGTTGAGCGTCCGGGATGAGGATGCAACGCCCATGAGCATCGCTGCTCGGAGCCTTGCAGGTAGCGTCCCGGCACCTCTTGTGTTGGGTCCGTAGGCAACGATGCCGCTGCTACAGGTTGGGGGTTTTTATCTAGTCCTGTCGTTAAACGAGCATGCGGCGCAGGCTGGCAAAAAACAGCTCGGACTGAAGGCGCTCACCCATGATCTGCTTAGCAACCCGAGCCGCCAAGGCGTCATCCAGCGGCATCAACTTGTGTCCACTTGACGCGGCAAGCACTTGTAACTGGCATTCGCGCTCCAGGTAGTACAGGTCGTCGTAAGCGTAGTCGATGCGGTCGCCGCACACGACCACGCCGTGGTTGCCCAGAAACACCACGTCGGCGTCGCCCATCGCGCGTGCAATTCGTTCGCCTTCCGCCATGTCTAGCGCTAGGCCGTTGTAGTTTTCATCCACCGCCACCCGGCCGTAAAACCGAAGCGCGCCTTGCGACAGTTTGGTGTCCAGTGCCCGAGCTGCGGTCAGCGTCAGTGCCGTGGCATAGGGCATGTGGGTATGCAGCGCACAGGCCTTTCCCGTGACGCGATGTACGGCCGCATGGATATACATCGCTGTTGGCTCTACCGGGTGACGCCCGGCCAGTTGGTTGCCCTCTCCGTCAATCATCACCACATCGTCTGCCTTTACCTCGCTCCAGTGCAAACCGCGCGGGTTCAGTAGAAATTGATTCGAGTTGCCATGCACTTCGGGAGCGTAAACATGTAGGGGGGTGCTGCCCTCCTGACTGCTGAGTCGTGCCTTTACGATACGCCCTACTTTTTTATGCTCTCCTTCATGGCCAACTCTGATGCGCAGCGATGAGAAACCACGCCACGGGTGCACTGGGTTTGCTGGCAGTCTTCAATATCACCGCGCCTGCGCCGCATGTCGAATGCGAAGGATATCGACGGTCTCCGCCGTGACGCGATAAACCACGATGTAATTTGGACGCACCACGAGCTCACGGGTGGTCGCGACGCGCCCCGCGCGGGCTCGATGCGGCAACGTAGCCAAACTACCTACGGCGGCGCGCACCTGACCCGCAAAAAGCGCCGCAGCCTCTGGCTTGTCCTCGGCGATGAAGTCAACGATGCCCAAGAGCGAGTTTTCAGCAGGGGGAAGCCAACGAATGACGCGAACTTTTGGCTTCGCTACACTCATCGCTTCACGTTCACCGCGAGCTTCGCCACCTTGCGATCAAGTTTCGCCATCACCTTGTCATGGGGCACCCACTTCGTTGCGGGATCATCGGCTTCGCGCAGCGCTGTCTCGACATCCGCTCGAAACGCCCGGTCGTAGGCGGCTGCATCGAACGCCTCACGCATCGCCACCGCGCGATCCGGTCGCGGCTTTCGCTCGAACTCGATCTCGTCGGGGCGCCAGTCGGTCAGATTGACCGTTGCCTTCTCGATCCCGAGTGTCTGGAGCAGACGCAGCGCCTTGCCGCTGTCCACAAAGCGACGCGGCTTCTTGTCGCGAGTGGTGATGAGGGTGGACTCGCCACGGCGAGTTTCGGCGCACAGGAAGAACCCGGCCCCGCTCGCGCGCAGTGTCACACCGAGCACCGCACCGGTCTCGGCACTAGTGCGAAATTGGTCTAGCGTCAGATGATCCATAAAATCCTGCACACAATCATTAGATGCATGATTTTAGGCCTGCTTCAGTGATCACATAACGATTAATCAACCCCGCCCTCACGTTTTTGTCTTGACACGCACGGCACTAATCTGTCGCGTCAACCGATCAATCGCTGCCTCGGCAACGCTCGTCGCAGTCTGATCGGCTACGGTCTTCGCCTCGTCACGCATCTGTCGCACTTCGTTCAGCATGGCTTTGCTGTTCAACTCGACGATCGCAACGGTGGCCTCGGCGCGTGCGCTCTGCTTACGAAGCGCATCAGTCAGAAGTGATACCGCCTGGGCAACGACTGAGCCTTCCGCGCCGTCCGCACGCCTACGCGCTCGGCTAGCAACGCTTTCTCCACGCCGTCGATGCGCGTTTTGTAGTCAGCAATCTGCTGACAGCGGTGGTGTGACTGACCACGGAATTGATCTGCGGAACGTTCTTCGGGGTTGTACGCCGGAACCGCCGAAAATTCCGTCACCGCGTCGAGCTTCCGGTTGATAGCGCCTCGATGCGCTTGGCTAGGCATCCGTATCCTTCATTGACCATCTCGAGCACCTTGGTTCTATCCCCTGCGTTCGTAGAGAAATTTTGAGCCGCTCCAGATCGGCGAGCCATTGCCGATGCATCTGGGCCAGCTCGTTGACAGGCAACTCAACGACGCGCAGCTGGCCGCCTCCACCCATCGCCTGATAGGCGCGTTCAAGGGTTGCAGCCGCTGCCAATTATTGGGCCGCCAGTTGCTTGTGTATTTCTGAGAATTCGACCATATCGTCATACGGTCGCGAAGGGCTCTCACGCTCTGCCTGTGACGCATCTTCCATGGCAAGCGCGTAGCGGTAAAACCCCGGGAATACGTCGCACAGCGCAATGAGTTGGTCGTTGCTTGTCCCGATCCAAATTTGGTGGAGATCGGGCAGGTATCCCACCATTCGATCAATGATTACATGTGGATCGTTGATGCCTTGGGCAGCAAGTTGTTGGATGTGCTGATCCATATTCGCTGCCATTCGGCGAAGCTCATTCACCGGCATTTCGGCCTACGCAAAAAGTGTGGCCACCTTTGCCAGCACTTCCTCCATGAGGGACGGCGGCAAAGTATCCACCTTGCGGGCTTGGCGGGCCGACAGGTCGATCACGCGCGGCTGATCGCAACGAATGACGCCCGTCGTCTTGATTCCGATCACGGGTACGGCGAAGCCCAGGCGGCGCGCAA
>JBDSYI010000049.1:0-9658 GCA_039925745.1 Casimicrobium sp.
AGCGCTTTCAGAGCGTGATGAAGGACATTTCGCGCATTCTGAAAACGGTTTATCACGCCAAATCCTCGGTCCTGGTGCCCGGCAGCGGTACGTTTGGCATGGAAGCAGTGGCGCGCCAGTTTGCGACTGGCAAAAAAGCGATGGTGATCAGGAATGGCTGGTTCAGCTATCGCTGGACGCAGATCTTTGACATGGGGCGCATTCCGGCCTCTTCAACGGTGCTCAAGGCTCGTCGCACAGGCACGAGCAAGCAGGCGACGTGGATACCCGCGCCTACTGCTGAGGTCGTCGCTGCGATCGCAGCCGAGCGTCCTGACGTCGTGTTCGCACCGCACGTGGAAACGTCATCCGGGATGATCCTGCCGGATGATTATTTGCGCGCCGTGAGTGAAGCGGTGCACGCGGTCGGCGGTATGTTTGTGCTCGATTGCATTGCCTCCGGCGCGATGTGGGTGGACATGGAGGCGACGGGTGTGGACGTGCTGGTGAGTGCGCCGCAAAAGGGTTGGTCGAGTTCGCCGTGCTGCGCGATGGTGATGCTCTCCGAGCGTGCCCGTACTGCGATTGACGGAACCACCAGCACGAGCTTCGCGTGTGACCTTAAGAAGTGGTTGCAGATTATGGAGACGTATGAAAACGGCGGCCATGCGTATCACGCGACGATGCCGACCGATGCGCTTACGAGCCTTAGCGACGTGATGCAAGAGACCGAGGCGTACGGCTTTGAGCGCGTGCGCTCCGAACAAATTGCGCTCGGCGCAAAAGTGCGTGCACTGTTTGAGAGCCGTGGCATTCCCAGTGTGGCCGCCGAGGGTTTCAAAGCGCCGGGCGTCGTTGTGAGCTACACCGAAGATGCCGAGCTGCAGTCGAGCCGCAAGTTCCTCGCCGAAGGTTTGCAAACTGCCGCCGGTGTGCCGCTGCAATGTGATGAGCCGGCTGATTTTTCAACGTTCCGAATTGGCCTGTTCGGGCTCGAGAAATGGCACAACGTGGATCGCACAGTCGGGCAACTGGCTGCGGCGCTGGATCGGTTGGGGATTAAGGGCGCAGACGCGGTTCTGCCCGTTCGTGAGGCGGTTACCGCTTAGCAATTTTTTGCTCGCGCGGTGACTGCGGCAGCAGTCACCAACCCCCTCACCCTACCCCTCTCCCGCGAGGGGCGAGGGGATAAAACCGCAGTGCGCCGAAATACCTGCACATAGCAAGACTCTCGGACTCGGAGCACCGTAGCGCTGGAGCGCTCGACGCCTCGCTACTTCGTAGTCGCAGCCGCCTTCGCAAAATCCCCCGCCAAACCAATCAACCATGCCTCCGGTTTGACGTATTTGCGGAAGGCGTCGTTGACTTGCTGGAGCGTCACTGCCTTCAGTTGGGCATCGCGACTCGCTGAGTCGGCGAACGTTTCGTTCAGGTCCATCTGCATCAACAGGGCGTTGGCGACGCTGTCGTCGCTACTACGCGATTGTTGGCGCGCCTGCATGGCGTTGGCTCGATTGCGCTCCAATTCGTCGGTCGTAAATCCATCCTTGAGTGCGCTGTCAGTTTCTTCGCGCAGCGCCTTGATGACGCGATCACGGTTGATCGGAGCGTAGGTTCCCTGCACGCCGAAGTAAGCGTTGTCTCCATAGTCGGGGATGCTGACGCTGGCACCGATTTCGTAAGACAGGCCGTCCTTTTTGCGAATCCGTGCGGCGAGGCGGTTGTCGAGCGCGCTACCGCCAAAAATACTCACGGCAAGTTCTAGTGCTGCGGCATCGGGGTTCTTGCGCGTCAACGGCAAGTATTGGTCGACATCAATCAACGCGTTGGTCTTGTCGGGTGCCTCGGCGGTGAGGGTGGTGCCTGGCAATGGTTGATATTTGCTGACGTAGCGTACGTACGGCCCTGCCTTCGATTCCCAGCCGTTCAATTGGTTGCGAACCTCATCAGCGATGCCAGTGGGCGCAGTGCCCACAATCGACACGTGAACGTCATTCGCGCCCCAACTGCCAGCGAACGCCTTCAGCACGTCGTCGTATGTGATGCTCTCTAATTGGGCGATCTGCTCGGCGTACGTTCGACGATATTCGGGATCGCCGGGCGAGAGACCGAACGCTTTGTTTTTGTAGGGAATCGCAAGATTATTGATGACGGTTTGCGGCTCTCTGGCGCCCGATTCGATTTGCGTGAGCAGCCGTTTTTTGAACCGCGCAAACGCGTCGGGGCTCAGTTTTGCTGAACGCACTTGCGGCAGCAGAAGTTTGATGGCGTCGAGAATATGGTCGCGATCACTGTTGATCGTCAGCGTTGCACTTTGCATGCCGCCAGAGAGACTGAAGCGGGTCCGGAGCTGAGTCATCGCGTCGGTACGAGCCTGTTTCTTTTCAGGCGACTCGCCTTCAGAAATCATCGGTGCTACGAAGTTGAGCGCTGGCTGTTTTAGTTGCGCTCTGAGCTCGCCCCAACGAAGGTTTATCTTAACGGTGACGGCATTGCCACGATTTTGCTTTTTAAGCTGTGCATACTGAAAGGTCGGGTCAGCAAGATTTCGCACCGTCCGCGATTCCAGCATCTCGGGCGTAGCGGCGAAGCTCTCTCCCCCGTCGACTGTTGCGCGTGGCTTGTAGGCCGCAAGCAGACTCGAGACGGGCGGTGCGGCGGCGACCTCAACACGATCCGGTGTATCGTCCGGGAGGTAGCGCGCGAGCGTGCGATTGGCGGGTTTGAAGTATTTTGCTTTCACACGCTCCAGATCCGCTAGCGTGACCGCCTGCACTGCATCGCGTTGGGCGAACAGCACGCGCCAGTCGCCGAGGCTCACCACCTCTGACAGCGCCATGGCGACACCAATCGGGGACTCCATCGCTTTTTCAAAACCCACCGCGATTTCGCGACGGGCACGGTCGCTCGCCTCTTGTGTGATCGGCATTGCGGTTCGGCCTTCCATCCGATCAAGCAGCTCACGCTCCAGTGCGCTTACGTCGGCATTCTTGTCGGCGACCAGACCAACGCCTGCCAGTGAAACGTCATTTGATCCGGTACTGAACGGAAAAATCTGCACTGCTCTTTTTGACTCGACAAACTCACGATAGAGCGGGCCAGACGGGTTGCTGACGAGCACCTGCGCGAGCAGTGACAGCGCGGCTGAATCCGGATGCAGTTTCGACGGGACTTTGTAACCGACAACCACAAGTTTGACGTCACCAACACGACGTACGGTGACTTCACGTTCACCGTCCTGCGTGGGCTCAACGGTATACAGCGTCGGCAAAACGCGATCCGGTTTGGCAATCGGCGCAAAGGCTTCGGCCACGATCCCGAGCGCCTGAGTTGGATCAAATTTTCCGGCGATCAGCAGCACTGCGTTGTCGGGCTGGTAATGGCGTTTGTAGAAGTCCTGCAAGCGTTCGATGTTCACGTTTTCGATGTCGCTCAGCGTGCCGATTGCCGGTTTGCCGTAGTTGTGACTAGTGAACGCTGCCGCATTCAAGCGTTGAAAAATCACCCCCGGCTGACTGTCGCGACGCTCGAATTCGTTCCGCACCACGGTCATTTCGCTATCGAGATCTTTCTTTGCGATGAAGCTGTTGACCATGCGATCGGCTTCCAGCTCAATCGCAAAACGCAGGTTGTCCGGGCTCGAGGTGAATGCCTCAAAGTAGTTGGTGCGCTCAAGGCTCGTGGTGCCGTTCCAGCGCATGCCGCGCGCCGTGAATTCTTTCAGCATGTCCGGATGCTTTGGCGTACCCTTAAAAATCATATGCTCGAGCAAATGCGCCATGCCGGTCTCGCCGTAGTTCTCCTCTTTTGAGCCGACGAGGTAGGTAATGTTGACGAGTGTTAACTCTTTCGACGCATCGGGAAACAGCAAGGCTTTGAGCCCGTTTTGCAAACGATATTCGCTGATGCCTTCAAGCGATGGGCCAGCGGTAATGCCTGCAGGAAGGGTTGGCGCGACGGGAGCGGGTTGCGCCAGCGTGGACGATGCGGCAGTGAGCAACGTAAGGGCTGACGCAAACAACCAAGCCACGGAAAGTGATCGACGAAAAATGAGCACAGGGAAATCTCCGAAAACGAAGTTTTGAGTGAATGCAGAAACCACATGAACCGCGGTTAGAACACCGGCGAGCGAGATGCTATGACACTGGCCTGCCGCGAACGTTCCGCGACGGACCGGGCATCACCAGAAAGCACAGCAGCGCGCTACTTTTCCACTCAGACTGAGGCGACCGTTGTCGCTTGTCTACACATTTTTGCAACGTTAGACTTTGCGGCGAAACCACCTCAGGCAACAACACAATGACCATCGAATCCCCTCATCCGCTCAACACCGAACGCATCCGAATCATCAACGAAGAGACGCTCGCAAAAGACTGGCACACACTCAAGAAGATGACGTTTGACTACCGCCGAAACAACGGCCAATGGCAGCGGCAGAGTCGCGAAACCTACGACCGTGGCAACGGCGCGACGATCCTGCTCTACAACCTGGCGCGGCGCACGGTGGTATTGATCCGGCAGTTTCGGCTTCCGACCTTCGTTAACGACTATCACGGTTTTTTGATCGAAACGCCTGCCGGTTTGCTGGAGAACGCGAGCCCCGAGGTGCGCATCAAGGCCGAAGTTGAGGAAGAGACGGGGTTTCAGATCGCCGACGTGCAGCCCATTTTCAGCGCCTTCATGAGTCCTGGTTCGGTGACCGAGCGCGTTTATTTTTTTATCGGACGATATGAGGCGAAACTGCGCGTGAGTGAGGGCGGTGGACTTGAAAACGAAGGCGAAGATATCGAAGTGCTGGAACCGACGATTGACGTGGCACTCGCAATGATTGCTTCAGGTGAAATTTGCGACGGAAAGACAATTATGTTGCTGCAATATGCGGCATTGCACATCTTTTCGAGCGCCGGACAGTGATCCCTTTTTGACTCTTCAAGCAATCAACTTTTAGCTGAAACGACCGTTTCACCGGGGCTAATTGTCAAATTCGACACAAGTCGATATGTCATAAAAACTAAGCCTAGCCCCTGTTCCATCGTTGATTCACGATAAAGCTGTCAGTTGGATGAACGCCGCTTTTGACGATCCGTGCAGCGAGGCAAAATCTCCAGGCCACTCGTACCTATTCCTTCACAGAGCCCGTCATCCCCGAGACGTAATACTCGACGAAGAACGAGTAGATGAAGGCGACGGGAAGCGAGCCAAACAGCGCGCCAGCCATCAGCGAACCCCAGTGGTACACATCGCCCTCAACCAGTTCCGTCACCACGCCGACGGGGATTGTTTTAATCTCGGACGACGACACGAACGTCAGCGCGTAGATGAACTCATTCCACGACAGCGTGAACGCAAATATCCCGGCTGAAATGAGTCCGGGCACGGCGAGCGGCAACACAATCTTGGTCAGAATCTGCCAACGAGTCGCGCCGTCAATGAGCGCACACTCTTCTAGCTCGAACGGAATCGAGCGGAAGTACCCCATCAAAAGCCAGGTGCAGAACGGAATCAGAAAGGTTGGATACGTCAGGATGAGCGCGAGCCTGGTGTCAAACAAACCGAGTTGAAACACCACGGACGCCAGTGGAATGAAAGGATTGACGGCGGCACCAGATAGGCAAGAAAGATGGCGAGCCCCATCTGTTTTGCCCCCGAGAATCGCAGTCGTTCAATCGCGTACGCGGCCAACACGGACGCCGCCAGCGAGAAAAAAGTGGCCGTGACTGACACCAGAACGGTGTTCCACATCCACTCGGGGTAGGCAGTCTCAAACAGCAATTTTTTGATATGGGCGAGTGTCGGCGAGTTAACCCAGAATGGATTTCCATCACGCGACAACAGCTCGTTGTCCGGCTTGAACGTCGTGACCGCCATCCAGTAAAACGGAAACAACAGCACGAACACAAATGCCCCAAGCGGCAGATAAGTTGCCAGCAGTTTGCGCGGCGTAGATTCCAGAAAGCTCATGCCCGCCGTATCGGCGCTATCGACATTTGCCGCGTTGGCTGTTTTCGTTTCGCTACTCATTTGTCGCCGCCTCCCTGTTGCCAGACACGGCGTTGCAATCCAAAATAACTGAACATGATCGCCGCCAGCAAAAACGGCACCATCGCAATCGAAATCGCCGCGCCCTCACCGAGCGCACCGCCAGAAATTGCGCGCTGGAATGACAGGGTCGCCATCAAATGCGTCGCGTTGAGCGGGCCGCCGCGCGTGATCACGTAAATGAGCTGGAAATCGGTGAAAGTGAACAACACCGAAAACGTCATCACCACGGCGATGATCGGCGTCAACAGCGGCAGCGTGACGTAGCGAAACTGCTGCCACGGCGTGGCCCCATCGATGGCGGAGGCTTCGTAGTACGAAGGCGAAATCGTTTGCAATCCAGCGAGCAACGTGATCGCGACGAAGGGCACGCCGCGCCAGACGTTGGCGATGATCACCGAGATGCGCGCGTTCCACGGACTGCCCAGAAAATCGATATAGGTATCGATGATGCCCAGCTTCACCAACACCCAGCTGATGATAGAAAACTGCGAATCGAATATCCACCAGAAGGCAATGGCAGAAAGCGCCGTCGGCACAATGTAGGGCAACAAAATCACCGCACGGAAGAAGCTCTTGAAACGCAGATTTTTGTTGAGCAACAGGGCAAGCCATAAGCCCAGAAAGAACTTTAGTACGCTGGCAACGGTTGTATAAAAAAGCGTGTTGAAAAGTGCTAGCTGCGTGACGCTGTCAGTGGCCAGAAAAATGTAATTCTCAAGCCCGATCCACTCGCCGGGTCGCCCTATCTTGGCGTCGGTGAAGCCGAGCCACACGCCGAGCCCGAGCGGATAGGTCAGGAACAGCACCAGCAAAATGACCGCTGGCAGCATGAAGATCAGGCCGAGCGCGTTGCGACTGTTTTGAAGTTTGTCAAGCATGAAATATAGGCAGCCCGATGGCGCTCGCAGCAGATGCAGCGATTAATAAAAATTTGCAAGACTCACCCTGCCGCGTGGCAGAGTGAGCTTCGTTAGCTGCTGAGGATTGAGCCTCGGCTAACTCGGAGCGGCATCAAACTTTGTAGTAACGCTCGGCCCGCTTCTGTGCGCGCTCGGCCGCTTCTTTCGGTGTCTTCGCGCCGCTCGCAGCTTCGGCCACCATGTTGGCCACGATGAAGTCCGCGCCCGCACCAGCCGATGCGTAACCGAGCCTGCCTGCATAGCCCGCTGGCCGCATGTTTTTGACACTGTCGCGATACGGCGTATTTTTTGGATCCGACGTCCAGATCGGTGTTTTTTCGTAGGCGGCTAGCGGTTGCGCAATGTAGCCTGCGGCCCCCGTTAACCAGGCGGCGAACTGCTCTTGTTCCATCATGAAGCGCAGGAATTCCTTTGCTGCCTGTGGGTACTTGGTGTACTTCATGATCATCTGATTGAAGAAAAGATGCGACTCGGTCGGCACGCCCACCGGCCCGATCGGGAACGAGGCATGATTGATGTCGAGCGCCATTTCCTTCAACTTCGGATCCGTCGAAGTTCTCGCCGCGTAGTAAATCGAGATGCCGTTGTTGGTGCAGCTAATCTGGCCGTCGAGGAAGGCCTTGTTGTTGTTTGGGTCGAGCCACGACAGCGTGCCGGGAATACAGGTCGCGTAGAGCTCTTTGGCGTATTCGAGTGCCTTGATCGTCTCAGGGCTGTCAATTACGACCTTGTTGCTGGTGTCGACCAGTTTGCCACCGTGTGACCAGATCAGCCAGTTGGTCCACAGCGCGTCGCCCGTTGCATTGCCGAGGGCGTAACCGCCGGGCGTCCCCTTCGCGTGAAGCGCTTTGTGCAGCGCGAGGAATCCGGCCGTGTCCTTCGGGAACGTATCGAAACCAGCGGCCTTCACCATGCTCTGGCGATACACAATCATCGAGCCCGCCGCGCCGAGGCCGAGACCAATCCATTTCTTGCCGTCAGGTCTCAGATATTGTTGGACAGCGGGATACCATCCGCCGTATTTTTTTCCGAGATATTCGGCGAGGTCGGTGACGTCCAGGAGCTTCTCTGGATACAAATTGGCATCGTCATTGGTCGACAAAATAATGTCCGGACCCGCGCCGGTGTTGGCGGCCACCGCCGCCTTTGGCCGCACGTCCTCCCAACCCTCGTTGTCGACACGAACTTCAACACCGGTCTTTTCAGTGAACCGCTTCACGTTGATCATGTAGGCGTCGATATCGCCCTGCACGAAGCGGCTCCAGCGCAGCACGCGAAGCTTGGCGCCCTTTTCCGGCTTGAACGACATGGATTGCGCCTGCACAAATGGCGCCCAGATCGCGGAGCCCGCTCCGACCGTTGCCGCTGCGGCGACGCCGGCTGTGTTAGCCAGAAATTTACGACGATTAAAGTCACTCATTGTTGCCTCCTTATGGTTTGACGATTCAATACTTGGACAGTTAAAACAGTAACGACACGCAAGTTACAAACTCGGGACTCAGGAACAGCTGATTTGCAGCGCCTCCAGTGCACTGCACAAAAAATTACGCCGCCAGACGCTGCCCGGTCTCGGGATTAAACAGGTGGGCGCAGTTCATGTCGGGGCGCAAATGGATGGTGCTGCCGGGCGCAAAATCGTGGCGCTCGCGAAAGATCGCTGCGAGGTCTACGCCCTCATGCCGACATGCCACGAAGGTATCCATTCCGGACGGCTCCATCACGACCACCCGCGACGGAATCGCCCCTTGCGCCGCGCTGGATGACACCAGCGTGAGATGTTCAGGGCGGGTACCGAAAATGATCGGCTGACCATCGATGCCGCCGGCCTGCTGCGGTGCATCAAGCTGTGTGCCATCGGACAATTCAACTGCGAGCGCGTCACCACGTCGACGCAGCGTCCCCGGCAAAAAATTCATCGACGGCGATCCGATGAACCCGGCAACGAACTGATTGGCCGGATGATCGTACAGGTCAAGCGGGCTGCCGGTCTGCTCGATTCGGCCATCGCGCATGACCACGATTTGGTCGCCCATCGTCATCGCTTCAATCTGGTCGTGCGTCACGTAGATGGACGTCGTTTTGAGTCGCTGATGCAGCTCTTTTATTTCGCTGCGCATGGCGACGCGCAGCTTGGCGTCGAGATTCGACAGCGGTTCGTCAAACAAAAAAACCTGCGGGTCGCGAACGATGGCGCGGCCCATTGCCACACGCTGGCGCTGTCCGCCCGAGAGTTGTCGCGGATAGCGATCAAGCAGACTGCCGAGCGCCAGAATTTCGGCAGCACGCCCGACTTTGGAGTCAATCGTCGCCTGAACCTCTTTTGCCAGCATCAGCGAAAACGCCATGTTCTCGCGCACCGTCATGTGCGGATAGAGCGCGTAGTTCTGAAACACCATCGCGATGTCGCGCTCTTTCGGCGGCAAATCGTTTACGCGCTTATCGCCAATGCGAATCTCGCCACCGCTGATTTCTTCCAGTCCAGCGATCATTCGCAGCAAAGTTGATTTGCCGCAGCCCGACGGCCCAACCAGCACGGTGAACGACGCGTCAGGAATCAAAATATCAACGCCGTGCAAAATTTCGGTCGCACCGAATCGTTTTTTGACCGCCTGAATGGTGACGCTTGCCATGTGCCCGCTTTGCTTGTCGTTACGATGAGTATGCTTTGTATGACAGTGCGGTCAGACTGTCAAACAGATAGTCCACTGAGTGAACAC
>JBDSYI010000050.1:0-5601 GCA_039925745.1 Casimicrobium sp.
GCTCGTTCTGCGCCTTGCAGCCGCAACGCGTGTTGTCGCGACCGAAGCACGCGGTAGGCTGCGGCAGCATTCGCGCCAATTTCGCGGTCTAGCAAACCCAGTTCTCCAGCGCGAATTGACAGTGCAATATTGCCGTGGTCGGCGCGCATTGTGGGCTCTGTTGCGGCATAGCGCAGCACCAGCGCTTGCACGGCGAATTCAAGATCGACAAGGCCGCCTTGGTCGTGTTTGATGTCGAACACTTCTGCGCTTTTTCGGTTGGGGTGTCCTTCGCTGACCTTCGCCCGCATGGCGATGATTTCGTCCCGTAGCGTTGCCCATTCGCGTGGCCTGGCAATGATGGTTTCGCGAATTTTTTCAAATGCGGCACCGACCTGCGCGTCACCAGCGGCGTATCTGGCACGAGTCAGAGCCTGATGTTCCCAGGTCCACGCTTTTTCAAATTGGTATTCAGCGAATGCAGCGACCGTTGAGAGCAATAGTCCCGACACCCCGTCGGGCCGCAGGCGCACGTCAATGTCGTAAGCGCGGCCGGCAGCAGTCAATGTGATGAGCCAGCTTTGTAGCCGCTGTGCGACACGCGTGAGTTGATCACGGTGCTCGACAGCGTTGTCAGGCATCAGGAAAATCAGGTCAAGATCGCTCGCGTAGCCAAGCTCTTTGCCTCCCCAGCGACCATAGGCGATGACCGCGAGCGTGGCAGTGGCGGGCAAATTTGCGGCTTTCAGCAAGTGCGCAAGCGTGCCTGCAACCACTGCATCGGCAAGCGCTGAAAGATGATCTGACAGCGTTTCCAGTGGTAACAATCCGGCAATATCCTTCAACAGCAAACGAAACGATTCACCCTGTTGAAAATGGCGAATCGCGTCGATGGCGCGCTCGGCATCATCTCCCGTTTCGGCGAACCGGGCGGCGAGATCAATGCGCCATTGTGCGTAATCGATGGGTGAGCTGAGCGTGCGTCCATCCATCAGTTCATCGAGCAAGAGCGGATGCCTTGTGACATAGCGCATTGCCCAATCGCTCGCTGCCGCGAGATCGACCACGCGATCAAGCACTTGTGGCCGCTCGATCATCAATGCGAGATAGCTGGAGCGCGAGGCGACGGCGAGCAACAGATCAAGCGTTCGTTTGAACGCGGTATCGGGCATCGTCGTCTTGGCCGCGCGGTTGATCGCGATTTGCACCAGCTGCGTCAGTCGAGCGCTACTGGCGGCGGGCAAAGCGCGTACGCGCGCGCTGTCGATTGTGCTGCGCAAGTACGTTGCGGTGGCTTCGGCGTCAGTGAAGCCCAGTTGCGTCAGCGCTGCAGCCTCCGGTAACAAAGTGGAATTATTCGACGCTGCGGCGTGGGTGGAAATTTGCGCCGCAGTAGCGTCGTTGACACCGAACGTGCCCGTCAGCGTGCCGTCAAAAAATTGCGCTACATCATCGCGAGTTTGCATCAGTACCAGCGTGAGCGCGTCTGCATCCGCATAGCCGAGCACTTCGGAGAGCAACCCGTATTCACCGGCATCGCGCGGCAGCGTTTGCGTTTGCTGATCGTCGCGATATTGCAATACATGCTCAAGCCGACGCAGCCAGCGGTAATGCTGTGTCAAGTGAGTCGCCTGACCGTCGCCGATATTGCTAGCTGCCGCCAATGCACGCAGCGCTGGAATCGTCGGCTTGGTGCGCAAACTCACGTCACGTCCGCCGCGCACCAGTTGCCGCAACTGCGCACCAAACTCCAGTTCGCGAATGCCACCGCGACCGAGCTTGATGTTGTTGCTGTCATTTTTTTCAGCGCGCAGTTGTGCATGCAGCTCGCGCATGCCGGCGACCGCATCAAAATCGAGATAGCGGCGAAACACAAACGGCGTTGTCAGCGCGGCCAGGTCAGCAACCAGGCTGCCCGTCGCCACGCGCGCCTTGAGCCACGCCAGACGCTCCCACATGCGCCCCTGAGCGACGAAATATTGTTCGATGAAGTCGAGGCTCGGCACCATCGGACCAGCGTCACCGTAGGGGCGCAAACGAGTGTCAACCCGAAACACAAATTCGCCGTCGATTTCGCGATCCAGCGTTCGCGTAATGTCGCGCGCAAGGCGGTTTAAACCGTCCATGGCGTCGCTGGTTGGCTCGTCGCAGATGAAGATGACGTCAATATCGGACGAAGCATTTAATTCACGCGCGCCTAGTTTGCCCATAGCGACCGTCGAAAATCGAAATGGCGGCTCGCTGCTGCCAAACAGTTTCTTGCTGTGCGCCGCGGTTGCCGCGTCGAGCGCGATGTCGGCAAAGGACGACAAGTCCTCAACAATTTCTTCGAACGGTGCATTGAGCCCAAGGTCGCGCACCACTGTGCGCAGCATCAGTTCGCGGCGGGCGCGCCGCAATTCACCGTCGATGGTGTCGACCGAACACGCTGACAGCGCCGCCCGCCAATGCTTCAGGTCAAAACGGGTTTCCGGCGAAGCGCGGACACGTGCGACAAGTTCGGGATCGCGCCGGGCGGTGCGTTGCGCAAATCGGCTATAGGTGAACGCTTTGTCTATCGCGTGGGTCTGATCCATAGTGAGCGACGTCATTAAAATACGCTGAGTATGCAGGAGAAGCCCGAACCATTGGCAGTACCGGCTAACCTGTCGAGGTTGCCGTCTCCTCCGCTATCAGCGTGGCAGACATGGTCGGGACATGGCGTTCGCGTCACCTTCTGGTCTGTGCTGGTGGCGACATTGCTGTTTGTTGGGGCCGTCGCAATAGCCCGATTCTGGTTAATTCCCAATGCCGATAGCTTTCGCCCACGTGTGGTGTCGGAGCTGTCGCGGCTCACGGGGCAACGCGTCGTGATTGGTGGGTTTGAGGCGGGCTGGAATGGTTGGTCGCCCGAAATTAGGCTGACCCACCTGCAGATCATGGATACCCGCGGTAGGCCGCTGCTCGTGCTGCCCAATGTTGAAACGACCGTCTCCTGGCGATCGCTATTTTTGCTGGAGCCGCGATTGTCCGCGTTGACCATTCACGCACCGCGCCTGGTGGTGCGCAGAACCGCGCAAAATTCATTGACGGTGGCCGGTATTGATATTGATCTTGCCAATCAAAGCGAAGGCGATCCGGCCATCATTGACTGGCTATTGAAACAACGTCTCGTGCAGATAGTGGGCGGCGAAATCGAATGGCAAGATGACTGGCGAAAGCTTCCTCCACTTCCGCTGTCCAATGTCAACATTCGATTGCTGAACAGAGGTTCGCAGCACAGTATTGGCATGACCGCAGTGCCGCCGCAGGATATCGGTTCTCCGATCGATGTGCGCGCCAATTTCAATGGCAATAATCTGAAAAAAATAGGCGAATGGGACGGCCTGGCCTACTTACGCTCGAATTACGCGAACTTGGGTGCCCTTACGCGCTACTTTCCGCTGCCCTTTGAAATATCTCGCGGCGACGGTGGTTTGCAGGCCTGGTTTGAAGTTGAAAGTGGTCAGCCAGTGGCGGTAACCACTGATGTCGTTGTGCGACAGGCAACGGTTCGTCTGCCGTCGGGAGCATCGGTTGCTCCGTCGGTCGCGCGCGGCGCTGAGATGAGAGCCGCAGCTGCGCCAACGTTGCTGCAACCGATTGAACTTGAGTCTTTGCAAGGACGACTTTCGTGGCGCAATAAAACGCTCGCCGGTGGTGATGCAAAGATGCCCTTAACGCAGCAGCGCTGGTCGGTGCGCGACGTATCAGCGGTGCTTGCGTCAGCGGTTAAAACGTCTACGGTGACGGGAGAGGTGATTGTCGATTTTCGCGGAGATGAACCGATCGGTGGCTCAGCTCGCTTGTCCGAACTTGATCTGGGTAATGTCAACGCCGTTGCCAAATCATTGCCACTGACCGAGGTAATTCGGACACAGTTGCTTCGCAGCCAACCTACGGGAATCATTCGCGCCGTCGATGCAACATGGCGGGACCAAACGCTGAACGCGAAATCCGGCGATCTCGCGTCAGGTCGCTATTTCGTCGAAGGTTCGGTCGAGCTGTCCAATCTTTCATGGCGGGAGCATGATGGCGTGCCCGGCGTAACCGGGTTGACCGCCACAGTGAAAGGATCAACGCGTGAAGGAGACATCACGATTGGAGCGGTCGCAGGCACCGGAAAAGCCGCGAAGCCTGGTGGCGCACCAACAGTGCTCGATTTTGGTAAACACTTTACCGCGCCGCTGACGTTTGACACGCTTCGTGGTACTCTGAAATGGGCGCTAAAGCCCGACGCGTCGGGAGCCCCTGGCGCGATCACGACGCACATTGACGTAGGGTCGCTTGCGTTTGAAAACGCCGATCTCGCGGGGACGATCAAGGGCAGTTGGCATAGCGACACGTTGGGGCCGGGTGTAGCAAATCTCACCGGATCGCTGTCGCGTGGAGATGTCACGGCCACGCCCCGTTACCTTCCGGCAACGCTGTCAGAACATACGCGTACGTGGTTGCAACAAGCGGTGCTTGCTGGCAAGGTTCAGGACGCGCAGTTTATGGTGAAGGGGCCGCTGTGGCATTTCCCGTTCCGCGGTGATCGCGAAGGGATCTTTGAGTTGTCCGGACAAGTTAAAGGTGGCGTGCTCGACTACGCCGACCATTGGCCGCGCGCTGAAAACATTGATACCCGGCTCGTGTTTCGCGGCACCAGTATCACAGGTCAAGTATCGTCCGCAACGATTGCAGGGGTTCCGATTGCCACCACCGATGTAAAACTTGACGATACTGCCAGCGACTCGCCAAAGCTCGAAATTCGTGGCAGCGCGGCGGCACCCGTGAATGACTTCCTGCAGTGGGTCGTCGCCAGTCCGGTCAACGGCTGGCTCGACGGTTTTTTGCAGCCTGCAAAGGCGAACGGGAATGCACGTTTGAACCTGTCGCTGCTGTTTCCGCTGGCAGCGATGGACAAGACGCGTGTAAACGGCGAATTTGTGTTCGCAGGTAATCACCTTGAACTCGGCGGCGACATTCCACCGCTCGACAACGTCAATGGCAGCGTTCGCTTTACGGAAGCCGATTTCCGTAGTGAAAATGTGACGGCTGAGGCGCTGGGAGGGCCGCTTAAGCTCGCGATCACGACCGAAGCTGGACGTATCAAAACGCAGGCGTCAGGTACGGCGGCTTTTGAGCGGGTGCGAGAACGATTTGCCTATCCGGGCCTCAATCAGCTCTCCGGCAATGCGCAATGGCAGCTGGAGACGACGCAGCTCGGTAAGGGCGGTGTCAGCTCCAGCTCATCGCCCGACGCCACGATGACTCTCAATATGACCACGGTGCAACCGAAATGGCCATTGGATGGCATTTTGCAAGTAAGTGCGGCGTCGCGTGACACCACGTTGCCTATGTCCATTAATGTTCAGCGCGTGAGCCTGGAAAAAGGACGTGACCGCCTGACCATCGAAGTGCCGGGGCAGCTTCACGCGATCCTTGAGCGTAGTGCGGCCAACGCAGCAGAAAAGCGTGTCGTTGAACGCGCGACGCTCGATATCGGCGTACAAAAGACAGCGCTTCCGGCGCGTGGATATGCGCTACGCGGGGACGTACTTAAACTCGATGCCGATGCTGCCATTGCGTTTTTGAACCACCCGTCCGTGATGGGCAAGC
>JBDSYI010000051.1:0-2105 GCA_039925745.1 Casimicrobium sp.
TGCGGCTGCCCCAGATCGCGCGCAAATCGCCAGAGTTGGGCAAAGTGAACTTCCCCTCTACGATGATGATGGCCTCGTAATCATAGGTCTCAAGGCGTCGACGGAACAGAGAGAAATCCACCAACCGGTCTTTGTAGATGATGCCTAGCTTCAACAGGTTACGTGCAAAATCAGTGAAGCGACCGGCCTGTTGCGGTTCAAGAAATTCAAAAGTGAACGCTTCTCCAGCAGCGTTGCGCAGTAACCCGTCGGCGGCCACTTTCCAGCCTGCCTCCGCCAGCAACTCGGCCGCTCGTTTGAGATTTTCGCGCAGCGCATTGGGGTGTGTATCGTTTCGCGGCGCCCTGAAGGCGGGGCCAAACACAGTCGCGGGCAAGTCCTTGCGAAAAGGCTCCAGGAGCTTCAGTTCGTCAGCAGAGGGCTCGCCGACTGCCGCGAATTCGGTGTTGTTGAAGATACTATTGGCTCGGCTGAATGTGCCGTAGCGGTTGTAATTTTCAAAGTCCCAGGCGCGCATCAAAGCCTCGCGCACTCGGATGTCCTGAAATTTTGGTAGCCGCAAATTCAGGTCGAATGCCTGCAACATGCTGCCAGTGTCTACGGTGAACACCTTCTTGATGATGCGTCCGTCGTCCCATTTCGGGCCCTTGTGGACGCGCGCAAATTTGCTGGCGGCCAACTCGCGCATGATGTCGAATTCACCGGCCTTGAACGCTTCGCGCTTGACGTCCTGATCCTTGTACATGCGATAGACGATACGATCAAAATTAAAGTGTCCGCGGCGCACTGGCAGATCCTGTGCCCAGTATTCAGGGTTGCGCCGGAATTCAATGCGGCCGGGCATTTCCAGTTTGTCGATCAGGTAAGGACCGCTGGTGATCGGCGGTTCGGTGATGATGTCCGACAACGCTTTGCCGTCGCCCCACTTGCGCGAAAACACCGGCATATAGCCCAACGCAAACAACGCATCAACCGAGTGCTCCTTCAGGTCAAAACGCACGGTGTTGGAATCAACCACGGTGGCTGCAGCCACCCCAGCAAGGGGCGATGCGTAAGTAGGCGAGATCAATTTGCCGCGCAATCGTCGGAAGCTGTCGGCAACGTCCTCAGGAGTAACCGCGTCACCGTTGTTGAAACGCGCTTTGGGGTTGATCCGGAAGCTGATAGAAGACAGATCGGGAGCCACCCACATCGATTCAGCCAGTAACCCGTACATCGCAGAAGGCTCATCCATCGAGAAAGAACACAGGCGCTCAAACATGAACATCTCGAGCGCCGCCGGTGCCACGCCTTTGATCGTGAAGGGGTTGAGCTTATCGATGCTGGTACGCCGGTCCGGGTTGCTTAACCGTAGCAAGCCGCCTTTGGGCGCATCAGGGTCAACGTAGCCAAAGTGATGGTAGTCGGGTGGGTACTTTGGCTGCTGATAGGCCGCAAGCGCATGCTGCCAGGAACCCGTCAGTACGGGGACGGCAACCGTCGCGCACACCCCGCCCGCCAAAGCGAGAAAGGCGATCGACTGCGCAAATATACGAACGAAAAAGCGTTGGCTAGCGAATGAAGTCAATCGATACATCACTGAGGCACTTAGTGGATGGTGGAGAGGCTGCGCCTCAGCAGCCGTGATGCTAGAGCATCCGGCTTTCCCGTTGGGCTGCTTGCGAACTCCCGGGCCGAACGAAAGAACGGGGCCGAAGCCCCGTATGTGTTCTGAATGGCGAAGATTACGCTTGCGGCGCGCCTGCTGCCATAGCAGTGCTTTGTTTCGTGACCGCTGTCTGATCGGCCAATCGCGCTTTTGTCGAGCGCATGATGCGGCGGTTGCCTTAGAAGGTGAGCGTTTTGACTTTTACGATTCGCCCTACTTTGAGGTTATCCATGCGGCATTTAATCCAGTTCGCTTATTGCGCCACAGGCATCAGGCAAGTGTCACGCAAATAAGGTGCAAGCGTTGCCCAATCTTTACGCAGCGCGTTGGCGGGAATGGGTAGTCCAGCCGTCACCGCAGCACCGGTGAAACCGAGCATCGCTCGCAGGATGATCATGCCGTCGGTGCCGGATAATGCGGCGGGCGTTCCGCCACTGCCGTCGATATCAAAGCCTAG
>JBDSYI010000052.1:0-3931 GCA_039925745.1 Casimicrobium sp.
AAATGGTGTTTCTGGCAAAATGCTGTATCGATAACAGTACCGCAAATCATCCATAGCCCGTCCTAAACGGCGCGATTGGGATAATTACGGCTATGCAAAAAGAACAATTAATTGAATGGCTGACCGCCGGCATTAAGCGCGCGGGCCTGAGTGACACGGCCGTCCCGGCTCTGGAGCGCCCCAAACAAGCAGGCCACGGCGACTGGGCGACCAATATCGCGCTGCAACTGGCAAAGCCACTCGGCAAAAATCCGCGCGAAGTGGCCACCGCGTTCAAGGCTGCGCTTGACGCCGCGCCGCATGCGCTGGTGTCTGAGGTCACCATTGCTGGCCCCGGTTTCATCAACATTCGCCTGAATCCAGCGGCGAAATTCTCAGTCGTTGCCGACGTATTAAAAGCGGGCGAAAAATTCGGCTTTGGCGAAGCGCGCAAAGGCGAAAAAGTCCTCGTCGAATTCGTTTCGGCGAACCCGACTGGCCCGCTGCACACCGGCCATGCACGCCAAGCTGCGCTCGGCGACACGTTGTGCAACTTGCTCGAAACGCAGGGTTGCACGGTGCATCGCGAGTTCTATTACAACGATGCGGGCAACCAGATCGACAACCTGACGCGCTCGGTGCAACTGCGCGCGAAGGGCGTTGAACCAGACAGCGAAGGTTGGCCGGACGACGGCTATCGCGGTGAGTACATCGTCGAAATCGGCAAGCAGTTCGTGGCTGCGGGCGGCGACGTGAATGACGACGCTGCGGTGCGCGAATTCGCCGTTTCCGTTTTGCGCAATGAGCAAGACAAAGACTTAACCGCGTTCGGCGTCAAAAAATTCGACTGCTATTACCTCGAAAGCTCACTCTACACCGACGGTCGCGTCGACAAAACCGTGGCCGCGTTGCAGGCGTCTGGTCACACCTACGAACTCGACAACGCACTGTGGTTGAAGACCACCGACTACGGCGATGACAAAGATCGCGTGATGCGTAAAGCCGCCGGCGGCTACACCTACTTTGTGCCGGATGTGGCGTATCACGTCAGCAAGTGGGAGCGCGGCTTTCACACCGTCGTCAATATTCAGGGCACCGACCACCACGGCACGATTGCGCGCGTTCGTGCGGGCCTGCAGGCGCTCGACATGGGTATTCCGAAAGGCTACCCTGATTACCTGCTGCACAGCATGGTTCGCGTGATGAAGGGCGGCGAAGAGGTCAAAATCTCGAAGCGTGCGGGGAGTTACATCACGCTCGGCGAATTGATCGAATGGGTTGGTCAAGACGCGGTGCGCTTTTTCCTTGTCTCGCGCAAGGCCGATAGCGAATTCACCTTCGACATCGATCTCGCACGTTCCCAATCCGAAGAAAATCCGGTTTACTACGTACAGTACGCGCACGCCCGCATCTGCTCGGTGTTGCGCGAAGCTGCGGTCAGTGACGAAGCCCTGGCGGCGGCAGATCGCGGGCTGCTGACGCATGAAAAGGCCGAAGCGCTCGCCACCATTCTGGCTGACTATCCATCCCTGCTGGCGACGGCGGCGCGCGACCTTGCGCCGCATGTTTTGCCGTACTACCTGCGAGAGGTCTCTGCGGCCTTCCACAGCTATTACGGTGCCGAGCGTATCCGGGTCGACGATCCGGCACTAAGGGCTGCGCGTGCCTCCCTCGCCGCCGCGACGGGACAAGTGTTAAAGAATGGGCTGCAATTGCTCGGCGTCTCAGCGCCGAACAAAATGTGACAATGCGATAAAGTGAAGGTAAATGTGGACACCGCTCAGTTAAAAACCGGTACGTTTTTCTTCGGAGGCCTGATTGGCTTTGTCGCCGGGCTCGTCGTCGCCGGGGTCATCGCCATTTGGGTCTATCAGTCGACTCCGTTCCGCCCGGAAACTTCACCTCATGCCAAGCTTGAACCGCTCAAGCCAAAATTGGAGCCGAAGCCGACCGGTAGCACCGGCGAGCTGGCCAAAGACGAAGCCAAGCCCGATGCCGAGCGCATCGTGCAGCCGGGCACGCCGTCGAGCACGCCAAGTGTGCCAGCGCCCAAAGCAGAAACGGCAAAAGCCGACCCCGAGCCCTCGCCCAGTGCCGAGCCGCGTGGTCGCCTGTGGCTACAGGTGGGCGCGTATGCCAACAAGCAGGACGCAGAAAATCAGCGCGCGCGTTTCGCCATACTGGGCTACGAGGCGCAGATTCAAAGCGCTGATATCCCGGACAAAGGCACGGTTCACCGCGTGCGAGTTGGCCCGTATCGCGATCCTGACGAGGCCGGCAAAGTGCGCGGCGATCTGGCACGTCAGGGCATTGAAGTGAGCGTTATTAAGCCCTGATGAGCGGCCGCCGGTCGGTTAACGACGTCGCGACGGCCGCTGTCGGCGAACTAATTGATTGATGCGTTAGTCGTATTAGTCGCGAATTAAACAAACAATCAGACAAACAGACGGAGACTTTATGTTGCGTTGGATGAAATCCTCTAAATGGTCGGCGCTCTTGGCGTGCGGCTTGATTGCGGCCTCGGCAGCGTCGTTCTCGGCTACGGCTCAAGAGCAGTTAACCGAAGGCAAAGACTACGTACGCCTGAAAAACGTGCAAACGGTCGAGTCGGGTGCAAAGATCGAGGTCATCGAGTTCTACAGCTACGGCTGCAACCACTGCCGCGACCTTGAAGAGTTTTTAGGCCCGTGGATCAAGAAAGTCCCAGCAGACGTCAGCTTCAAGCGCGTTCCCGTCGCATTCCAGCCAGCCTGGGTCACTCTGGGCAAAATTTATTACACGCTCGAGGCGCTCGGTCGCGAAGATCTGACGCCGAAAGTTTTTCTGGCGATTCACAGCGCCGGCGTCAAACTCTATGAAGAAAACGTGTTCTTTGACTGGGCTGGTTCGAACGGCCTTGATGTTGCCAAAGTCAAGGAAATGTGGGGTTCTTTTGCGGTCAACAGCAAAATGAATCGCGCCAAAACACTCGCCAGCAACTACCAGGTCGACAGCGTGCCAATGCTCTTCGTCGACGGCAAATTCAAGATTCAACCGCACCTGCTCAAAGGCAGCCACAAGGACGTGCCGGCCGCGCTCGATTTTGTGATCGCCAAAGCGCGCTCGGAGCGGAAGAAGTAAGTTCCGACA
The DNA here is from genome assembly GCA_039925745.1 of Casimicrobium sp. GTDB lineage: Bacteria > Pseudomonadota > Gammaproteobacteria > Burkholderiales > Casimicrobiaceae > Casimicrobium. The sequence goes on from JBDSYI010000052.1 coordinate 3,109, forward strand.
ATCCCGATACGGGAACGAAAGAGGCTGCTAGTGGCAGCCTTTTTCTTTTTTGAAACGTCCCCACGTCAAGAACCATGAGTTATCCGCTTGATGTCATTCCCGACGCCCTAGGCCGCCCCCACGCCCGTTTCGCCAACCCGGCACGGTTGCGCATCGCCTGCCTAGTGCCCTCGATCACAGAGACGCTTTTTGCGCTCGGTCTGGGCGACCAGGTCGTTGCGCGCACCGGGTTTTGCATTCATCCTGAACCCGCCGTGCGCGAAGTGCCAAAAGTGGGCGGCACCAAGGACGTGAACATCTCACGACTGATCGACACCGAACCCACGCATGTCATTGTCAATATCGACGAAAACCGCAAAGCCGATGTCGATCATCTGCGCAAAGTGATTCCGAATATCGTGGTGACGCATCCGATGGTGCCGGAGGACAACCTGGCGCTGTTTCGTCTGCTCGGACATATTTTTTCAGCGGATGAAGCTGCGCATCGTCTGGCCAGCGAACTGGCGGTGGCGCTTGCTGGAGCACGCAGTGTCGGCGCGCAATTGCCGCCGCAAACCGTGCTGTACGCCATCTGGAAGAACCCGTGGATGACGATTTCGCGCGACACCTACGTCAGCGCGATGCTCGAAACCGTTGGCTGGAAAACGCTTCCTGTGCAAGCGGAAAAACGCTATCCGGAACTGGCGACCGATGACACCGTTTGGCAAAACGCTGAGCGCATCCTGTTGTCATCGGAGCCGTATTCGTTTGGCGATGAGCACATCGAAGAATTGCGCAGCACGATGCAATTGACGCAGCCGATCGAACTCATCGACGGCGAATA
>JBDSYI010000053.1:0-2433 GCA_039925745.1 Casimicrobium sp.
CCTGCCGCTTAGTTCGTTTCCCGCCCTCAGTCCGTCTGGCGTCAGCATTTTTGCCACGCCACGACACCTATGGAACGAATTTGTTGGAGGTAAGCCATGGCTTTCTATTTGGCTACGCACGCACCGATCGCAGACGACTCGCGACACAGCACACAGTTTACGAACGCACGGCGGAGAGGCCGTCCCCGCAGTACTTTGCTCGCATCGGTAGCGATCGCCCTGAGCTTTGCGGTGCTGACTGCGCCGTTGTCGCAAGCGGCAGCGCCACCGCTGACGCTAGCCGAAGCGCTGAGACTTGCAGCGTCTGATTCGCGTCAATTGGTGGCCCAGGACGCGGCGGTCACAGCAGCGAGCGAAATGGCGGTCAGTGCGGGTGAACGGCCCGACCCGGTTCTTAAACTTGGCGTCGATAACCTGCCCGTCGATGGGCCAGATCGGCTGCGCATCGGCGCGGACTTTATGACCATGCGCCGCATCGGCGTGATGCAGGAGTTCACGCGCTCGGACAAGCTGGATCTGCGACGAATGCGCGGCGAATCGGAGGCCGAGCGAGAGCGTGTGGCCAAGCAGAGCATCCTTGCGAACCTGCAACGCGACACCGCTCTGGCCTGGATTGATCGCTACTTTGCTGATCTTCAACGCACCTTGCTCGATGAGCAAATTGGCGAGGCGCGGCTTGCGGTCGACGGCGCAGCCATCGCCTATCGAACCGGGCGCGGCAGTCAGGCCGAGATCGTCACAGCGCGCGCGGCGATCGTCATGCTCGAAGATAAACAATTGCAAATTGAGCGACAACAGCGGGTGTCGACCCTGCAACTGGCGCGCTGGATTGGCAGCGCGGCAGAGCGCCCCGTACTGAGTCCGCCCGATTGGGCAACGCCAGCGCTGAGCGGGCATGACTCAGTACAAGACATTGACCACGCGCTGTCGCGCCACCCGACGCTCACCCTGCTCGCCGCACAGGAGTCGACCGCCGCGCTCGACAGCAAAATCGCGCAGGCGGCGAAGCATCCTGACTGGACGTGGGAGCTGAATTTCGCGCTACGCGGATCGGGCTTCTCAAACATGATTTCGCTGGGCGTCAGCATCCCTTTGCAGATTGCGCCCTCGCTCCGTCAGGATCGCGAGATTGCCGCGAAGAACGCGCTAATTGATCAGATCCGTGCGCAGCGCGAAGACGTGCTGCGTGTTCACTCCACGGAGCTGCGTGTGATGCAGGCTGAGTGGGCAAACTTCGGTCAACGCATCAAACGTGTCGATGAGGGGCTGATTCCGCTTGCCACTGAACGGACGACGGCGGCGAATATTGCCTATCGCAGCGGCACCGGAATGCTGACCGCCGTGCTGGATGCCAGAAAAAACGAAATTGACGTGCGCATGCAGCGCCTTGATCTGGAGCGTGAACGGGCTCGCGTCTGGGCACAACTCAAATACCTCATCCCCAGCGACGAAGCGATCAGCAGCAAGGACTACTCAAAATGAAAACCAAATACATCGCAATCGGCGTGGGCGTGGCGCTCGCGATTGGCGCTGGCATCGGTGGCGGTTGGTGGGTCGGCATGAGCCAGGGCATGCAGATGGCTGCAGGACCCGAGAGCACACCCGCCAGCCAGGGCGGGCCGCAGAAGGCCGGAGATATCGACCCAGCCAATGGCAAGAAAGTGCTGTACTGGCACGACCCAATGGTGCCGAACAACAAGTTTGACAAGCCCGGTAAATCGCCGTTCATGGACATGATGCTGGTGCCGAAATATGGCGAAAGCGGTGAGGCTGATGATGGCAAGGTTGCCATCAGTCCGCGCGTTCAGCAGAATCTTGGCGTGCGAACGGCGGAAGTCACGCAGGGTAGCTTTGTTGTGCCAGTCGAAGCCATCGGCACGGTGGCTTACAACGAGCGCGACGCGAGCGTGGTGTCGACGCGCGTCGCGGGTACGTTAGAAAAACTCACCGTGCGCGCGCCGCTGGATCGGGTACGCAAAGGGCAGGTGGTTGCGGAACTCTACGTGCCGGAATGGCTCGCCGCTCAAGAGGAATATTTGTTGGTACGGCGACTGCAGGGCGATGGCATGAAGGACTTGGCGGATGCGGCCCGTCAGCGCATGGTGGTGAGTGGTGTGCCTGACGAAATCATTCGTGCGGTTGAGCGAACCGGACAGGTGCAACGTCGTCTTGCGCTCACCGCACCGACCGGTGGCGTGATCGCCGACCTGACCGCACGCGAAGGCATGTCGCTGATGGGTGGAGCCGTGTTGATGCGGATTAATGGCTTAAGTTCGGTCTGGGTAAATGCCGACGTGCCTGAGAGCCAGGCCGCAGATATTCGCCCTGGCACTTCGGTCGAAGCACGCACGCCTGCACTGCCGGGTGTTGTTTTCACTGGAAAGGTCGGCGCGTTGCTGCCTGACATCAACATGACGACCCGGACGATCAAGG
>JBDSYI010000054.1:0-5383 GCA_039925745.1 Casimicrobium sp.
GAATTTCGTAACGCCGATTGTCAGTTTGGCTATCGCGATAGCGTGTTTAAACGCCTGCACGAAGGCCAGCGCGACCAGTACGCGATCCTGCGAGTGCGCTTTCGACTATCGAGAAATTTCACGCCACGCATCGAATACGGCGACGTCAAAACCGAGTTGCAGCGAGTGGGCGTCTCCGCGCCTACCGCAATGGACGTAGCGCGGGCGGTGATCGCCATTCGCTCCAGCAAACTGCCGGATCCTGCCGTCATCGGAAACGCCGGGAGTTTCTTTAAAAACCCGGTAGTAGATGCGCAAACGGCGAGCGCATTGAAAGAGAGATTCGCAGACATGCCGCAGTATCCGGCGAAAGACGGCGTGAAGATTGCCGCTGGCTGGTTAATCGAAAGCGCGGGCTGGAAGGGGCGGCGTTTGTCGCCTGCCAGCGGCGCAGGCGTGAACGACAAACATGCGCTCGTGATCGTCAATCGTGGCTGGGCGACTGGAGCCGAAATCTGGGCGCTGGCGCAGGCGGTTCAGGCAGCGGTTCAGGAAAAGTTTGGTGTCGTGCTGGAGCCTGAACCACGCGTGGTTTGATGCTCGTTGCGTAGAGTGTGCAGCCTTTGCCCACTGTCATTCACAACGAAGCTGCATGTGGGCACGGGGTGCCCACCCTACCAATAACCTTGCGTCACCAAATCCCCAACGCTGCCAACTGCGCCGCTGCCTGCGGCGACCAGCCACGATTAGCCATCGGGCTGGCTGGGCTCGGATGCAGCACGGTGCCAATCTTTAACTCCGGAAAATCAGCCGCTAGTGCCATGTGCGCCCGTGTTTCCGCAAACTTGCCAATGCCGATCACCCACTCCGGGCCGAGCGCGCCGACACACGCGCGAAGGTGCGCGTCACACGCTGCGTAAAGCGGTTTTGTCTCGGACTTCAGGAGTTTGTCGGGCGTCACGTTGCGCGCCTTATCGAAGAAGGCAAGCGGACAATAATTGATTACAAAATGATCGGCAAAAAAGTCTTCGGCGCGTGGAAATCGCTCCGAGAAAAGTCCCCAAAATCGCTGCCCAGAAACTTCGGATCGGGTGCACGAAAATCCCTCAACCGGACGCGAGGGATTCGGTGTTCGCGGCTGTGACACGGGCGCTTCAATGTTCATCCAGTCGCGCACGGCGTTGACTTCGCCGAACGGCACGCCTACCTGCACCATGCCAAATGGGCCGGGGTTCATGCCAAGAAATACCACCCGCTTTTTGCTACCGCCGAACTTGCGCAAATACTGCTCATGCGGTGCCCACGCGTATTCGAGCGGGTTTAGGGTGTGCGTGACCGGCGCGGAAAAGTGAAGCGCATCAATCGCAGAACTCAGGTGATGCGCCTCAGAAATCAGCGCATCAAACGTCACGTCGCTTTTGGCCACAACACCATCTGCGTGCAGCGAAACAGCGCGATCGTTTTGTCGGTTTCGCGATGCCGTACGACGGCGTCCCACACTTGCGTCGTGCGACCCATATGCTGTGGGCGCGCTTCGGCGTAAATCGTGCCATTCACGGCGGTGCCGAGATAGTTGCTTTTGAGCTCGATGGTGGTGAAACCGCTGGCCCCGTCGGGCAGATGTGACATGCAGCCGAAACCGCACATCGTGTCAGCCAGCGCGACGACTGTGGCCGCATGCAGGTAGCCGTTGGGCGCGAGCAGTTCGGGCCGAACTTTTACTTCGGCCATGAGCAAACCGTCTTCAACTGACAACAATTCAACACCGATGAGTCCGGGCAATTTACCAACGCCACGTTCTTTCATCGAAGCGACCGTAAAGCCGGGCCTCAGGTTCGCTTTCGCCATCGCTAAAACTGATAACCGACGGCGAACATCAAGGCGTTGGTGCCCAGCAAAATTGTCTCAAGGCTTACGCCTTTGTAGCGTACGCCTAGTGTAGGAATAATGCCTGGTGCCACACCCGCTTTGTTGAACGGAATCTTGTCGCGATACTTGCCTTTGTAGCCGTGCAACAGGCCAGCCGTGACCTTGACGTAAACGTAGTCGTTCACGTCCCAGCGTTGGCCCCAATAGACCCACTGCGACGGTTGCCCAAAAGAATTGCGCAGCACAGCAGCGCCAAACAGCGTCTTGTCGGCACCCCAGACGCGGTCGTAGTTCGACTGGATTTCAAGATTCACCATGCGGTTGTGATCCACGTGCTCCGCGCTGTAACTGCGGTGCTTCGTGTACACGCCGTACTGGATCGAAAAGGTGTCGCCATCGCGCAGCCAGGTGTCAGCCGTGCGGCCATCGCTCGAAGCGGCGCTGATCGCGCCCATCGGCGCAGCCGGCGAAGTCTGCGCCATCGCAGTGCCGGTCGCGAGCGTTCCAACCAACGCAACGACAGTCGCAATACAGTAAAAAAACTTCATCAATCAATCAACTTTCTTGGTCGGTTCGTCGGTGGGGTCGGCAGCGTTACGTAGGGCTTCGGCCTTTTTCATCGCATTGTCGATGTCGGCCTTGACCTTATCAATCGTATTTTCTTTAGTCGGAAACGGGTTTGCTGGTGGCGCGGGAGGCTTGCAGCCGCCCAGTGCGAATGACACGGCGCCGAGCATAATAAGTGCCAGCGCCTTCACGTTAGTCCCGGAAATTATTGAACTGCAACGGCAGGTCAGTAATATCTTTTTTAATGAGTGCCATCGCGGCTTGCAGGTTGTCTTTTTTGTCGCCCGTCACGCGAACGGACGTGCCCTGAATCGAGCCGCTGACTTTGAGCTTGCTCTCTTTCAAAAGCTTCACAACTTTTTTCGCCAGCTCGGTCTCCAGGCCTTCTTTCAGCGTGTCGACGCGCTTCATTTTGTCGCCGCCGATTTTCTCGGGCTTGCCCTTTTCAATCGAGCGTGAATCGACGCTGCGCTTGGCGAATTTGTTGAGCAACACGTCATCGACCTGACCCAACTTGAAGTCGTCGTCAGCGAACACCGTCATCGTTTTGTCTTTTTCGTTCAACTCTACGCGCGAGTCGGAACCCTTGAAGTCAAAGCGGGTGGTGATTTCTTTATTCGCCTGATCGAGCGCGTTTTTGATTTCAACCCAGTTTAAGTCGGAGACGGTGTCGAATGAAGGCATGGCAATCGTCGCAAAAACAGTCAATCCGCAAGTGTAAGCGGAAGGAGCGCGGCAAGGATGTCATGCGTGCGCGTCAGGCTCGGCGTGTGTCCGCGACAATCTGCCCGTCAGCCAGCGTGACCTGCCGATCACAAGTGGACGCCAGATGCGCGTCGTGGGTCACGATCAGAAATGAGGTGCCGAAATCCTGATTGAACTTGCGCAGCATGACAAAAATGTCGGCCGCCGTCTTGGTGTCGAGATTGCCCGTGGGCTCATCTGCCAGCACCAGCGCCGGCTTCATCGACAGTGCCCGGGCGATGGCGACGCGCTGCTGCATGCCGCCGGAGAGTTCTGACGGCTTCTTGTTTTCAGCGCCCGCGAGCCCGACCGACGCCAGCAACTCTCTGGCATGAGCGCGCGTTTCGTCGGTGCTGCCTTGACCGTTGACCAGCTGCGGCATCAGGATGTTTTCCAGCGCGCTGAAAGCTGGCAACAGGTGATGAAACTGAAACACGAAGCCGAGGCTCGCCGCGCGCAGCCGCGTCAGGTTGTCGTCGTCGCTGTAACTCACCGGATGACCGGCGATTTCGACGGTGCCGGCCGTGGGTGCTTCGAGCAGTCCGATGATGTTGAGCAGCGTGCTTTTTCCCGAGCCGGACGGCCCGATCAGCGCGGTGAATTCGCCATTGGCCACGGTCAAATCGATGCCGTGCAGAATCTCTGCCTCGACCGGTTTCCCGATGTTGTATGACTTGCGAATGCCGGCAAGCCGCAACACATTACCCGGTGCCGCCGTCATGCCCGCATCGCCATGGCCGGGTCAAGTCTTGCCGCCCGGCGGGCTGGAGCAATCGCCGCAAACACGCCGCACACCGTGGCCGTGAGGCAGGAGTAGAGCAACAGCGGCCACGTCACGATGATCGGAAAAAGCGCGTTGCCATCGGCGCCGCGAACCAGCGTCGAAAAAAGAAATGCCATCAACATTGACAACAGTGCGCCCAGTATCGAGCCCACCAGCCCCACGAGCGATCCCTGCAACAGAAATACCCGCAACATCTGCCCGCGTGAGGCCCCCATGGCACGCACGATGCCGATCTCCCGGGTTTTTTGCACGACCGCAACCACCAAAACGCTTGCGATTCCGAGCATCACCACGATCGATACGAAGACGCGAATGGTGACGGTAGAGGCAGATTGTGCGTTGAGCGCGCTCAAGAGCTGGCTGTTGCTGCTCATCCAGCTCTCGACCGTCAATGGCGTGACTCGCGACACGCTTCGGGCGACGTTCTCTGCGTCGAACACGTCGCGAACGCGCAGATCAATGGAGGTCACCCCGCCGGGCAGACCGAGAAAGCTCTGCGCCACATGCAGCGGCAGATAAACCGCGCGGCGACTCAAGTCCCGATTGCCCAGATCCAGCGTGCCGACAATCTGGAAGCGATCGCCATCATTGGCCCCGACGCTACCGTTTGAAATCGTGATGCGGTCACCCACGCTGGCCCCCAGATCGCGCGCAAGTTCGTTGCCGACCAGTACCTCACCGGCTTCGAGTCGAAGCTTGCCCGTCACCAGTTTGTTCGACAGATCAACGATGCGGTCATAGCGCGGCAAATCGATGCCAAACACTGTCACCGCATTGCGCCCTTCACCACGGATGGCAATCGCCGCGCCCGAGGCCATCGGCGACACCGCAACGACACCGGAAACGCCCTCGTAAGCCGTGATGATTTGTCGCCAGTTGTCGATCGAGCGCACCTTGCGCGGCGCGACTTGCAGTGTGGCGATATTCGACGTGCCCACGTTTTCAGTCACCTGAATTCGGGCGACCGGTTCGATCGGTTTTGCCACGATGTGCGCCTGCGCGCCGAGCGTGCGACTGATGGTGTTGGCTTGCAGGCCCGTCACCAGCGCCGAAATGAATACGACCACCGCGACGCCCACCATGACGCCGCCGACGATCAGCGCCGATTGTGTGCGCCCTTCGCGCAAAAAACGCAGCGCCAACAACAGTTCAAAGCGCATTACATCCCCGGCATCGGCACGCCCGCAGCCTTTGGGCGCGACGACGAAGTGTCGGGCGTAGCAACCGCGTGCACGCGCTGCCCCGCACGAATACGATCATCGAGAATGACTTGAGCGCCAGCCGTTAAGCCGGACACGATTTCAATCCGCTGCAATGAGCGCACGCCAACGCGCACGTCCTGTTCTTTCGCCACCCCGTCAGCCACCATCAATACAAACAACCGCTCGCCTGCCGCGTGCAGCGCGCTCGCTGGAATGGTCAAGACGTTCGCTTTCTGCG
>JBDSYI010000055.1:0-2371 GCA_039925745.1 Casimicrobium sp.
TGATGCGGGCCCAGTCGGGCTTTAGGCATCGCAAAAAAGTGCCGCGCGTGATCAATCAGTTGACCCGCCGAGGCATGATCCATCGGTTCCACCTTGACGATGCGCTTGGCAAATTCAGGGCGGTGGCTATCAGCGTACTTGTGGAACTCGGTCTTCGCGTCAGCCGGCCCGACGAGCAGGATTTCAGCGCTTTCCCCGACGGCTGACATGACATCAAGGTAGTAATCAGGATGTGATTTGCTGTTGCCGTCGCCGACGGCGTCCGCCTTGTGGTGCAAATGCTCGTTGCCGTGCTTCGAGGTCACGGTGGTGACTTCGTCATTTTCGCGGTCAAAGTGAATGACCTGAGCATGGCGATGGTCGATCCAAACGAGCGCGTGGTTGGTCTGCATTGTTATGTTTGATCTTGTTTAAATGAACAGTTCAACGTTACCGGGTTTGCTGGGCTGTACATTGACGCGAATCAAGCATTTCATGGAGATGACATCAAAGTCGAAACGGCGCATACTTACGCATGGCTCTCCCTCACGCTCACTCTGGTCAGCTCATCGATATTGGCGCTTTTGGCGATGCGTTCGCCACCGCCAGAACGACCGCGCTGTTCAAAACTAATGAAATTGAAGTCATGCGCCTGGTATTACCGGCGGGCAAGTCAATGCCTGCGCACAAAGTACCTGGCGAGATCACCGTTCAGTGTCTCGAAGGAAAAATTGAGTTTGCGTACGATGGCGGTAGCACCCTGCTGAGCGCCGGACAAATGCTCTATTTGGCAGGCGGCGTTGAACACAGTCTGCTGGGGCTTGAAGATGCATCGGTGTTGGTGACTGTCGTCTTGCACAAATAGAAAACGCACTAAAGCGATGGGCGCGTCAACCTATCAGGGTGTTGTGCGTCTGCGCTTCATGTCGTCGCTCATCTCGTGGAGCGCGTCAACAGTCGTGAGCTGCGCCGCTGCAGGAAACAAAATTTCAGACTCGGTCTTGAGATGCTCTGCGTACAGTGCGGCGAACGTAGCGATTTGCTGCTCAAATGCTTCTGTGACCACGAACTCTACGCCGTTGGCAGGGTTATGAGCCGATATCTCGACCAGCGTCGTTCGTAACGCAGCCCAGAGCTCGCTCATCTGCTCATGGTCGCTCAGCATCTGTTTAACAAATTGGGTCGTCATTGCGTCGTTCTGTTGCAACAGCAACGGGAAGACATGCAGCTCCTCATCGCCGTGATGCAGCGGTGCCGCAATATCGAAATAGCGCAACACGTCCACCGCCGCGCTCTGCGCCTTCGCATCAATGCCATGTGTTGACACGTGCGGAACGATTCGAGCCAGCAGGCGCAACGTGCGCTCCACGCGCTCGTGGCAAGCGTCGAGCATCGCATACGGCTCGTCGAGGCCGACACCAGGTGAATTGAAACCGGGAATCGCGCTGCCTTTGGTACCTATGGTGCCTATGGTAAGTGTTGATTTCATTGCTTAACGAGCTCTGTTGCGAGGAGTGCGCCGAACAAGATTGCCTAGCCGGCGTATCCGATAACCGCGATCACGTGACACACGCTCCCTGCCACTACGAAGAAGTGCCATACAGAGTGGAAATAGCGCACTCGTTCTAGCGCAAAGAATGCAGCCCCCACGGTGTATGCAAGACCGCCAGCAACAAGCCAGAACACGCCCCATGCGGGCACCAACGTCCAGACCCGCTCGAATGCGATCACGACAATCCAGCCCATGCCCAAGTAGGCCCACGTAGAAAACGCGCCGTAGCGGACTCCACCGACGGCTTTAAACACGATGCCGACCAGCGCAATGCTCCAGACCAGCCCGAAAAGTGTGTAGCCCCACGCTCCGTGCAGCACGCCAAGCGTGAACGGTGTGTATGTCCCTGCGATAAGCAGATAAATCGCGCAATGATCCAGTCGCTGAAAAACAAGCTTCGCGCGGCCGCGGGGCAGCGCGTGATACAGCGTGGAGCATAGGTAAAGCAGAATCAATGCCGTAGCAAAGACACTCGCCGCCACGATGCTCGCGCTGCTTCCTCGAGCCGCCGCAGCAAGCACAACGATTGGAGCCGCAATGAGCGCAGCAGCCAATCCGGCGCCATGACTGAGACTGTTCGCGATTTCTTCGCCGAGCGTTTGCGGCCGCTCCAGCAGCGCTGCGGTTCGACTCATCGTACGCCTGTCAGGGTTGCTGCGACGAGTCGTTTGAAGGGTGGCAAGCGTTGCCCAACCGCAAGGCAAAAATCACGTATGAGGCGAGCGGGCCTTGAGTCATCGGTATACATCTTGGCGGAGCGTGCGTTGCGACGAATAGAGGTAATGTAGCGCTCTGGCGAAGCACAAGCCTGCCGGATCACCACTAATTACCGCGATGTCA
>JBDSYI010000056.1:0-6219 GCA_039925745.1 Casimicrobium sp.
GAATCTGCCGGTTCTACATCAGCCTGAACTCGCCGCCCACTAGTAGCCACTTTTACGGTCGTGAAGGTGTGGACTGTGAGCAGATTCAGGCTCAAAACCTAAATGGTTTCAACTATGAGGGGTACGATTTCGCAGTCGCCCAGGCACAAGGCGGGGTCTGTCCGACCGGTACTAAAACGGTGTATCGCGGCTTTCGCGCGGCGGCGGGCGGAAAAACGCCTAATCATCGCTACACCACTTCCCCCGAAACCTATAACGCCGCTCGGGCTCAGGGTTTTGCAGGCGAAGGCGCAGCTTTTTGTGTGACCGGTGCAACCGACGTTACGCCGACGGTGGACTCTACGCAGAAGTGCGGTACTTTTTACTATCCCAATCTCCGGATCAGCTATCAATCCATTAATAGCGAAGGCACGCCGACGAGTTTTCAGCGCTTTCTCGACAACGGTCCCACGAATTTCAACGGGCATCCTGATGCGCGCGCCGTAGTCGACCGTTTTGCGTCGGAACCTTCATTTTCCAACATGATCCTTGATGACCCGACGACCTGGTCCTCGCTTGGAACGACCACCATTGATGCCAACGGGCTCAATGAGGTCTACTACTCTGCTCCTACCGTGTACCCACGTCAATTTACCTCGGGGCAAGTCATAAGTATCAACCGCGTGCTGACCTATTCGCGCGCTAATAATTTTGGTACTGTGACTCAGGTTGGCAAGACCACATACATCGGCAAAGAAAGCGTGACGGTGCCTTTAGGTACTTATCCAAGCGCCTGCAAATTTGTCACAGAACTCGTGACGACTTACTCAGGGTCCGGGCAGAAGGTAACCAGTGTGGCGACGAACTGGATTGCTGACGCATTGGGCATCGTGAAGACGTTCTCCGATGTCAAAACCGAAACACCTACCAGCCCTACCGTGGTAGTCACCACGACCACTGAGGCGTCGTTCTCTCAGCCCCTGTAAAAATCAGAACGGTGGCCACGGGCATCGCTATACGATGCCCGGTCGGCGCAACAATTGCCATCTGAAAAAAGCGACGATTGTTTTGCCATCGGAAATTCGGTTGTCGGCAATCATCGCGGTGATCTCTTCCGGGGTCGCAGCGAACAGTTCAAGGAACTCATCCTGATCAAGCTTCGCCTCACCCTGAACTAGTCCGTTAGCATGGAAGAGGTGAATGATTTCGTCGGCGTAAGCGATCAGCGGGTGCATGTGACCCAGCGTGTGCCAAGACCGCGCCCAATAACCGGTTTCTTCTTTCAGCTCTCGCTGCGCGGCGACTAAAGGGTTCTCGCTCCGATCCAGTTTCCCGGCGGGAAACTCGATCATGACTTTGCCCATCGGATAGCGATATTGCCGCTCTAACAGCAGTTTGCCGTCTTCAAACTCAGCAACGATACAGGCGGCTCCAGGATGCTTGATGTATTCGCGCGAACCAGCACGACCGTTCGGCAACGTGATTGTGTCGCGGACTACATGCAACAATTTGCCTTTGAAAACGTCTTCGCCAGAAACGAAAACTTCTTCAAGATGCGAGTCGTCCCGCATTGCAACCTCACCGTCGCGCGATTTCATACCCAGTCTTTCCTGATCAGAAAATCGGTATACAAGGCGGCTTCCGAAGTGCCGGGTTCAGGCTTGTAGTCGTAGCGCCAGGCAACCAGCGGTGGCATGCTCATCAAGAACGCCTCGGTGCGCCCATTCGACTGCAATCCAAAGTGTGTTCCGCGGTCCCAGACCAGATTAAATTCAACGTAGCGACCGCGCCGATAGAGCTGCCAGTCACGCTCGCGCTGGCCGTGTGGCATGGCGATGCGTCTCTGCAAAATCGGCACGTATCCAGGCTCGAAATGCTCGCCGATTGAGCGCATGAGCGCGAAGCTCTGAGCAAAGGAGAGCGCGCTGAAATCATCGAAAAAGGTGCCACCAATACCGCGCGGTTCCTGTCGATGTTTCAGGTAAAAATAGTCGTCACACTGCCTTTTTAGGCGCGGGTAGAGATCGGCACCGAATGGATCGCAAGCGTCCTTAGCCGCCTGATGCCAATGCGCGGCGTCTTCGCTGAAACCGTAGTAGGGCGTCAGATCCATGCCGCCGCCAAACCACCATACGGGATCGCCCTCAGGCGGTGTTGCGATCATGAACCGGACATTCATGTGCGTTGTCGGCGCGTAGGGATTCAACGGATGAACGACGAGCGACACGCCCATCGCCTCAAACTGGGCACCCGCAAGTTCAGGTCGCATGGCGGTGGCGGACGGTGGCAATTTGCCGCCAAGCACATGCGAAAAATTTACGCCGCCCCGCTCAATTACGCGGCCACCCTCTATCAATCTTGAGATACCGCCACCCCCTTCGGGCCGCTGCCACTCGTCACGAATAAATGTGCCGCCATCGACGGTTTCTAGTGAAGTAACAATGCTCTGCTGCAAACCGAGCAAAAACTTACGCACGCCAGCAACGTCGTCTCGCGTCACCAACGTTGCCTTGGGCGAGCCAGTTTCACTCATCGCTTGATCGCTCTCCAGCCAATGTCCCGGCGCATCTGCATGCCGTCGAACGAGATACTTTCAGCGATTTCAATGGCTCGTTTTTGCGCAAGCTTGACAGTATCTGCCAGGGCTGTGACGCACAACACACGGCCACCAGAAGTGACGATCTTGCCATCGATTCTCGCCGTGCCAGCGTGGAATACATGAGAGTCATCAGTGGCCGCAACAAGGCCGTGAATCGCATCCCCACTACGTGGATTTTCGGGGTAATTGTGCGCGGCCATCACCACGCCCACTGCCACCCGACGATCCCATTCCGCGTCTATTTTATCGAGCGTGCCGTTGATACCGTGCTCCACGAGATCAACCAGATCGCTCTTCAGGCGCATCATGATGGGCTGCGTTTCCGGATCACCGAATCGGCAATTAAATTCGAGTGTCAACGGACGCCCGTCAGCGTCAATCATCACGCCAGCGTACAAAAAACCAGTGTATTGAATGCCATCTTTTGCCATGCCGTGAACGGTCGGCCAGATGATTTCGCGCATGATTCGCGCATGCATCTCCGGCGTCACAATCGGCGCCGGCGAATACGCGCCCATGCCGCCGGTGTTGGGGCCGCGATCACCGTCTAGCAAGCGCTTGTGATCCTGGCTGGATGCCATCGCAAGCACATTGCGGCCGTCCACCATCACAATGAAACTGGCTTCTTCGCCGGTGAGAAAGGCCTCGATCACGACGCGTGCACCTGCTGCGCCGAACACATTGTCCGCCAGCATCATGTCGACGGCCGTATGCGCCTCGGCAAGCGTCATCGCCACGACTACCCCTTTGCCAGCAGCCAGCCCATCGGCCTTGACCACGATCGGCGCACCTTTGCTGTCGATGTAGTCATGTGCGGCTTGTGCGTCGGTGAAGCTTTCATAGTCGGCCGTTGGAATTCCGTGGCGCTTCATGAACGCTTTGGAGAAATCTTTTGATGATTCGAGTTGCGCTGCGGCTTGCGTTGGGCCAAAAATTTTTAAACCGCCTGCCCGAAATGCGTCAACTACACCCGCGGCCAGCGGCGCTTCGGGGCCGACGATCGTCATGGCGACTTTTTCTTTTTTTGCCAGCGCTAACCACTGCCCGACCGTGTTGGCGAGCGCGTTCTCGCAATTGAATTCGGTGGCGCTTCCCGCATTGCCCGGCGCGACGATGACCTTTTGCACGCGCGGGCTTTGCGCCAGTTTCCAGGCGAGCGCATGCTCGCGACCGCCACCGCCGATGACCAGGATTTTCATGGGTCTAGTGCCTGAAATGGCGAACGCCAGTGGTGACCATGGCGACGCCACGTTCGTTGGCAGCGTTGATGACTTCGTCGTCACGCATGCTGCCGCCGGGTTGGATGACGGCGACTGCGCCAACGTCGATTACGACATCGAGGCCATCGCGGAACGGGAAGAAAGCGTCGCTCGCCACGACTGATCCGACGAGCGTTAATCCGGCATGCTCCGCCTTGATTTTTGCGATACGCGCTGAGTCAAGGCGACTCATTTGCCCAGCACCGATACCGAGCGTCCGCCCATCTTTAGCAAACACGATGGCATTCGATTTCACGAACTGTGCGACTTGCCATACGAACTGCATGTCTTTCAGTTGCTGTGTGTCCGGCGCTTTGATGGTTACCACTTTCAATGCGTTGGGGTCGAGCTTGTGCGTGTCTGGACTCTGCACCAGCAAGCCCCCGCCGACACGCTTCATCTCCAGCGCATTGGCACTGTCGAATAGCGGCTTCATCGGCACGGACAACACTCGAACATTCGTCTTCTTCGCGAGCAGAGCCAGCGCTTCCGGCGTGTATTCCGGCGCAATCAACACTTCAAGAAACTGCTTGCTCACCGCCTCAGCACAGTCCGCGTCAACGGTGCGATTGAATGCGATGATGCCGCCGAACGCGGAGGTTGGATCTGTTGCTAGCGCGAGTGTGTACGCCGCGAGCGGTGACTCGCCCAAGGCAACACCACAGGGATTGGCGTGCTTGACGATGACGCAGCAAGTATCGGCAAATGAACGCACACATTCCCACGCAGCATCGGCATCACCCACATTGTTGTACGAGAGCTCTTTGCCTTGCAGCTGTGTGTATTTGGATAACGTGCCTTCGGCGGGCAGTTCGTCCCGATAGAAGGCCGCGCTTTGATGCGGATTTTCGCCGTAGCGCATGTCCTGCGCTTTAGTCCATTGCAGCGTTAGCACGTCGGGGTAAGCACGCGGCTCGCCTTCAAGCTCGCGACAGGTGAGGTAGTTGCCAATGGCAGCGTCATAGGCAGCGGTGTGGGTAAACGCTTTTTTCGC
The DNA here is from genome assembly GCA_039925745.1 of Casimicrobium sp. Taxonomy (GTDB): domain Bacteria; phylum Pseudomonadota; class Gammaproteobacteria; order Burkholderiales; family Casimicrobiaceae; genus Casimicrobium. The sequence continues at coordinate 4,832 of JBDSYI010000056.1, forward strand.
GAGTGCGAACCGTGTCTTGCGTGACAACGCACCGCCGTTCGCGTTCATCTCGTTGCTTAGCGACGCGTAATCGCCACCATCAACGACGATTGCAACGCCTTCCCAATTCTTGGCTGCCGAGCGAACCATCGTCGGCCCGCCGATGTCAATGTTCTCAATTGCGTCTTCGATTGAGCAACCGGGCTTGGCAACCGTTTCACGGAAGGGATAAAGATTGACGACCACCAAATCGATTAGCGGAATTTTTGCGTTTTCAACAGCGCTCATGTGATCCGGCAACAGGCGATTGGCGAGGATGCCGCCATGCACTTTCGGGTGCAAGGTTTTCACGCGCCCATCGAGCATTTCCGGGAAGCCGGTGTAGTCGCCTACGTCAATCACTTTGAGGCCTGCATCGCGGATGAGCTTTGCAGTGCCGCCCGTGGAGAGGAGTTCTACGCCGTGCGCGGCAAGCGCCTTCGCGAAGTCGAGAAGACCAGCTTTGTCGGAAACTGAAAGGAGGGCGCGCGTAATCTTGCGGTTCATACCGTGCTTTTCTGGAGTGATCTAGTTGGTTTTGATTTTGTATTTATCGAGCTTTGCGCGCAGCGTGTTGCGGTTGATGCCGAGCATGCTCGCCGCTTCCGACTGATTGCCGCGAGCGCGGTTGAGCACATCCGCGATCAATGATTTCTCGACGCTACCAATGACCAGTTCATACAGATTGTCGGCGGGCTCGCCGTCGAGCTTTTCCATGTATTCGTTGAGCGAATTGCCAACCGCTTCGGCGATGGCGGCATGGCCATTCAATTTGGGTCGTTTCATTGTTGTTGTTCTCTCGTCTTTGGGTTGTTACTTGTAAATATTGATTAGTGCACAGCGCATCCGGCGTATTCCGTATAAGCGGCCAGAGGCAAGCGCTCGAATTGATCAGCCATATGCGAAAAGTAGGTACGCACTGCCGCGAGTTGGGCCTTGCAGTCGGTGAGCACATTGAGCGCATCACGAAAGGCTTCGCCGCCAGGCAAACTGTCGGTGTACCAGCCGATGTGCTTGCGCGCACTGCGAACGCCAGAGTTCTCGCCGTACAACGTGTAGTGGTCTTCGAGATGCGCTTGCATGAGCGCGGTAACCTCGGCGACTTCAGGCGCAAACGGCAACTCGCCGTGTTCGAAAAAGTACTCGGTATCGCGAAAAATCCACGGACGACCCTGCGCGGCACGACCAATCATTACGGCATCAGCGCCGGTGTATTCGAGCACCCATTTCGCTTTGGAGGGTGAATCGACGTCGCCGTTTGCGATGACAGGAATCGTGACCGATGCCTTCACCGCCCTGATGCTGTCGTATTCCACCGTGCCGTCGTCGAAACCACAAGCACGCGTACGCCCGTGCAGCGTAAGCGCTTG
>JBDSYI010000057.1:0-3877 GCA_039925745.1 Casimicrobium sp.
CGGCCAACTCGCGCACCACCGCATCGACCGGCGACTCGCCGGGTTCAAGCGTGCCCTTCGGTAATTGCACGCCAACCGACGCAAGCGGATGACGAAACACCAACACCCGGCCGCGCTGCACGACGCAGGCGCAGGCTTTTTCAATCAGCGGCATCACCGGCTTAACCGAACGCAAGTCGGACTATTTACTGCGGACGCAGCCTAAGGAGCCAACCGCTCAATATGCCAGCCGCCAAACTGCCGCTGAAACGCCAAACGATCATGCAGGCGCGAACGACGTCCCTGCCAGAACTCCACCATCTCGGGAACAATGACGTAACCGCCCCAATTGGCGGGGCGCGGTGGGTTATCACCCAATCGCGATTGCGCTTCGGCAAAGCGGGCTTCGAGCGCCTCACGACTGTCAATTTTTTCGCTTTGCGGCGAAGCATGCGCGCCGATGCGCGATAGCAGCGGGCGCGAGTTGAAATATTCGTCTGAAATCGCGTCGTCGACTTTCACCACATGGCCCTCGATGCGCACTTGCCGCTCAAGCTCCACCCAATGGAATGTCAGCGCCGCCCATTGCGCCTCGGCCAACTCGTGCCCCTTGCGGCTTTCGTAGTTGGTGAAAAAGACAAAGCCGTTTTCGTCGAAGCTTTTGAGCAAAACAATGCGCGCCGACGGTCGCCCGTTGCTGCCGACGGTGGCCAGATTCATCGCCGTCGGCTCCGGCAGCTCTGCCTTGATCGCGTCATTCATCCACTGGCCAAATTGGGTGAACGGATCGGCCGCCAGATCGCGCTTGCCCAGGGAGGCGAGCTTGTAGTCTTTGCGGAGGTCGGCTAAGTTGCTGCTCATGCTGTAATCCCTTGCGCCGTTTCCGGCGTGCTATATTGATGTGTATTGTTGCACACACTATCAATGGTTAATTTGGAGTTCGTCATGCGACTAAACGATCTACCTTCTGGCGAAAAGAAGCGTGTCAATGTGACGCTCTCTGCAAAGCTTATTGAGGATGCTAAGGCTTTTGGCATCAATGTGTCGCAATCGGCCGAAGATGGGCTGCGCGCCAAAATCAAAGAAGTGAAGTCGGCGCAGTGGATCGAAGAAAATCGCGACGCGATGCTGGCGTGGAACGAGTGGGTTAGAAAGAACGGCACGTTCGGCGACAAATTGCGCGCGTGGAAGAAAAAAAATGGCGCAGTTTGATGTTTTTCGTGCGCCAGAGGGCTTTGGTGACATCGCGTTCTTCCTCAACGTTCAGTCTGATCTCTTGAACCTGACTGAAACTCGCGTCCTGGTTCCGCTCATGGCATCAAGCGTTGCGCCCCCGCAAATGGGACGACTCAACCCCGAAATTACGATAAAAGACCGCCGCTATATCGCGCAGTTTCAAGACATCCAATCTCATTCGACGGTTGCGTTTGGCTCGCCCGTCGATAACCTTAGTCAGCAGCGATATGAATTTGTCGTTGCCTTCGATCTTCTAATTTCAGGCATCTAATGAGCGTCAAATTTCAGGGCACCGACTCCTACATCACCACCCCCGACCTGCTGCTCGCTGTCAACGCCGCGATCACGCTCCAGCGCCCGCTTCTGATCAAAGGCGAGCCCGGCACTGGCAAAACGCTATTGGCGGAAGAGGTCGCCCGCGCGCTCGGCTGGCCGCTGTTGCAATGGCACATCAAGAGCACGACCAAGGCGCAGCAAGGGCTGTACGAGTACGACGCCGTCAGCCGCCTGCGCGATTCGCAGCTCGGCGAAGAGAAGGTCAAAGACATCGCCAACTACATCAAGCACGGCGTGCTGTGGGAGGCGTTCGAGAGTGATGTGCCCACGGTCGTGCTGATCGACGAAATCGACAAGGCCGACATCGAATTCCCGAACGATCTTTTGCGCGAACTCGACCGCATGACCTTCGACGTGTACGAAACGCACAGCACGATCACCGCAAAGCATCGCCCGCTGTTCATCATCACCAGCAATAACGAAAAAGATTTGCCCGACGCCTTCCTGCGCCGCTGCTTCTTCCACTACATCAAATTCCCCAGCAAAGAGACGATGAAGCAAATCGTCGACGTGCACTACCCGGCGATCAAGCAGGAGATGGTGAGCGCTGCGCTAGAGGCCTTCTTCGATCTGCGCGAAATGCCGGGGTTGAAGAAGAAGCCATCAACCAGTGAATTGATTGACTGGATCAAGTTGCTGCTCGCGGAGGACATTGATCCAGCGGTGTTGCGCGAGAAGGATCAGCGGAAGGTGTTGGCGCCTTTGTATGGGGCCGTCTTGAAGAATGAGCAGGATACGGATTTGTTTACTAAACTTTTATTTATGGCGAGAAGAGGGTAGTGGTCGAGTCCCTCGCCCTTGAGCGGAGAGGATGACGGCGGAATGAAGATTGGTCGTTGCCACCAGCGCGCTCTGTGGCCGCGCGGGGCCACCTACTTTCTGGCATTGCCCAGAAAGTAGGCAAAGAGGCTAGCCCCTACTGCCCGCCTGATCCTCCAGTGCTCGCGTTGTGCGGGACGCGTCAACGGCGCACGAATGCTTCGCTGTCGCTACGCAGAGTGTGTGCCGACGACGCATCTACGACCGCACAACACTGCGCGCTTCGGGGCGGGCAGAAGGGGCGCCACCGAACCACACTTTGCTCGCAGCCGCGTAGGGTGGGCACCCCGTGCCCACCGTGTTTTGCAGGTTGCGTGGATGGTGGGCAGAGGCTGCCCACCCTACTGGGTCAACGGTCTGGATTCCCACCGTCGTGGGAATGACACGATGATCGGTTCGCGAGGCCCCGTCACGGCACAATGCTCGGATGAATGCTTTTTCCGACGCCATCAATTTTTCCCAGTCTCACGAAGTCCCGTGGCCGCGCGATCCGTACGCGCAGCCTATTGCGGGGCAGGTGCCGTTCGGCGTGCATCACACCGACCCTGCGCCGTGGAACGTTTTGCGGGGGCCGGTGCATGAGCGCGGTGGCGTTTCGGGGGTGATCCTCCAACACGGAAAAGAGATCGCTGCCTGGGGCGAGCCGGATCGCGCGGATCAAACGTTTAGCGTGGCCAAAACTTATCTCGCGTTGCTTGCGGGTGTGGCGAACGCGCGCGGGTTGCTGGCCGATGCGGATGAACCCGTCGTTGCTCGTTTGCCGGGAATCGGTTTTGATTCCGCGCACAACCGGGCGATCACATGGTCGCATCTGTTGACGCAAGTGAGTGAGTGGGAAGGCTCTTGTTTCGGCTTGCCGGATACCGTGGATCGCTATCGCACGGTGTCGCACGATCCGCGTCCGCCGGGTGGCGTGAAGGGCGACGCGCGTCCGCTGCATTCGCCGGGGACGTATTGGGAATACAACGATGTGCGCATCAATCAGCTCTCGCTGGCGCTTTTGCACTTGTTCAAACAGCCGCTGCCCGAAGTGTTTCTTGAAACGATTTTGAAACCACTCGGCGGTGGTGAAGGTTTTCGTTGGGAAGGCTATGACGACGCATGGACCGAGATCGTCGACAACGCGGGCGTGAAGCAGAACATGCGGAGCGTTCCCGGCGGCACGCATTGGGGCGGCGGTGTGACGATCAGCGCGCGGGATCAGGCGCGCATCGGGCAACTGGTGTTGAACGGCGGTTTGCACAATAGTGCGCAAGTCATCCCCGAAGCCTGGGTGACACAAATGACCGAGCCCTGTCCGATTGCACCGTTTTATGGTGGATTAATGTGGCTCAATCGTGATGGAAAAAACTTCCCCGGCGCATCGAACGAGGCGAGCGTCATGGTCGGTGCGGGTGGGCATTACACGTGGGTTGAGCCTGCGCATGACGCGGTGATCGTCGTGCGCTGGCTGGATTCGGCGCATGCGGCTGGGTTTATGCAGCGCGTGGCGGCGGCTTTGTAGCCC
>JBDSYI010000058.1:0-3433 GCA_039925745.1 Casimicrobium sp.
TCTACGCGCAACTCACGGGCGACGCACGGTCGATGACCAACGAGGCGCTGCAGGCACTCTTCGTCGATGCCTACAAGGGCGAAGCCTTCATCGACGTCATGCCCTTCGGCAGCACGCCCGACACCCGCTCGACACGTGGCAGCAACACGTTACGCATCGCGCTGCATCGTCCGCAGGGCGGCGACACCGTCGTCGTGCTGGTAGTGCAAGACAACCTGGTCAAGGGCTCGGCAGGCGCTGCGGTTCAGTGCATGAACTTGATGTTCGACTTGCCGGAAACAGCAGGCTTGTTAACGATGCCGCTGTCGCCCTAAGCGACAGATAGCACGTCCAAATATGGCACTGCTTCGCTCTGATCGCATCATCTCCGGCCTGCGCCGACGGTTTGGTATTTCCGCGCCAAAACTATCAGTACGTACACATTGGTCGTGGAGAGTCAAAGGGACGATCATCGGCGTCGCCGTTCTGCTATTTGCGGGTCTCTTCTACGGTGGATTCGATGCTGGCCGAATTTTTGCGGGGTTCAACATCGGCAAAGTTCGCGACGAACAGGAGCGCCTCAGCGCCGAAGTGATTGCACTTCGCGCCGACAATGCGCGTCTAAAGCAGGGCGCCATTGAACTGACCAACAGCGCGCAAATGGCGGTGGGTGCGAAGGATGTGCTGTCAAAGCAAATTATTTCGTTGCAGCAGGAAAACACGCAGCTCAAAGAAGAAAGCGCGTTCTTCGAGAAACTCATCGGGGGCGCCGCCGGCAGTAAAAACGGCCTGGCCGTGCAACGCATGCAAGCTGAACGCGAAACGGTCGACAGCTATCGTTTCCGTGCGCTCGTCGTGCAGGGCAGCGCCGAATCGCCATTCAAAGGCAAGCTCACATTGGTCGCAACGATCGTCACGGACGGCAAACGCAGCAACATTAACTTGCCCGAAGAACAACCCGATCTGGTAGCCTCGCTGGCATTGGATTTCAAGACTTATCAACGTGTGGAGGGCATTTTTAAAGTGCCCGCCAAGGCGCAATTAAAAACGCTACAAATGCGCGTGATTCCCGCTGGCAGCAAAGAGCCTCGCGCTCAGCAATCGCTCCAGCTGTAATGGTGTCAGTACGCCATGATTTTTCAGGAGAAATTTCGCATGTTCGGTCGTAAAAAAAATCACGTCCCGCAAAAGCAGATCGATAGCCTGATTGGCTCGGCCACCACGATCAGCGGTGACATCATCTTCACTGGTGGCCTGCGCGTCGACGGCATAGTGAAGGGTTTTATCCATTCCGGCTCCGACGAACCTTCGACCCTGGTGGTGAGCGAAAAAGCCACGGTCATCGGTGAGATTCGCGTTTCTCACATCGTCATAGACGGCACCGTGAACGGCCCCGTTAACGCAACCGAGTATCTGGAGCTGCTGCCGAATGCGCGCATTACGGGCGACGTCAGCTATCGCACACTCGAAATGCAAGTCGGCGCGGTGATTGACGGGCGCTTGTTACATGTGCAACCGGGCACAGCCGATGTGGTCGAACTGAAGCGAATCGGCAACGATGCCAAATAACTTGCCAAACCCACATCATGAGCGCGGTTGAATTTCCGGCCACGCGCCCCGATAATAGGATGTGAGCAACGATTACGATTGCTCAAACGATGCGATGCTCAGGAGTACCCCATGAATGCAATGACCGAACTACCCGCCCCAATCAATTTCACTGACGCTGCCGCGAACAAGGTGAAAGACCTGATCATCGACGAGCAAAACCCAAATCTGAAGCTGCGCGTGTTTGTCACGGGCGGTGGCTGCTCCGGCTTTCAGTACGGTTTCACGTTTGACGAAGAAGTCAATGAAGACGACACCAAGATGGTGAAAAACGATGTGACGTTATTGATTGACGCCATGAGCTATCAGTATCTGGTCGGCGCAGAAATTGATTACAGCGACGGACTCGAAGGCGCGCAATTTGTCATCAAGAATCCTAACGCGACATCAAGCTGCGGCTGCGGAAATTCGTTCAGCGCTTAATTCGTGTCAAATGCGACAAAAAAAGCACCCTAAGGTGCTTTTTTTACGAGCTATGCGCCTACAGCTTAGTACCAAAAGCACCACTGTATAGGGGCTATTAGCCCATTTTCAACAAAGTCGACTTTATATAATATGGCGAATTAACCGACGATAAACGGTCATTTCGTGAAAAAGCTGTTTATTAGGAGACAGGCACACAATATGCTTTTGTGCAGAATGGTCGAGCAACTGCTGCAACGCAAATAAAAATCGGGGGAATCGTATGAATCAAAAGTCACTAACGCTGGCCGTAGCCACTGTGGCACTGTCGCTGCTTACCGCACTGGCGCCCGCAGTTCACGCGGCGCCGCTCAAGTTGGTGGTACACGAAGACAGCAGTGCGGATGGCGATCCGCTGCCTCCGCTTTCGCGCTTCAACGCCCTCAAACGATCGTTGGAAACCGCGCTCGGTCGTCCCGTTGAGCTTTCCTACACGCGTGACCGGCAACGCGTCCTCGACTGGATGGAAAAAAACCAGTACGACTTATTCATGACCAACGCGGCGGATCTCGCGGCCAAAGCGCTGACGTCTCTCGGCTACGAATTTATCGCGTCAGGACGGCCAGACGCAACCTCTTTGTTTATCGGCAAAGGCGCCCCGGTGGACAACTTAAAGGCTCTGAGTGGCATGTCAGTATCCCTGCCACGCGCTGACACGATGTACGGTCAAGTCTGCGCTGCGGAACTTCGCGACTTTATGGGCCGACAGTACACCGGCCGCTACAGCAATGAGTACAGCGCGATTGTGTATGCCGTCGAAAATAATCTCTCGTCTGTCGGCTGCATTCCGTCCACTGCACGCGCCAAAGACACGCTGGCTGCCAAAGGCATCAAGGTGATCTACGAAGGTCGCCCGCAACCAGCGCTGCCCGTAGTGGCCTCACCGGGCTTGCCAGCCGGTGATCGGGCGATTGTCGCCAAGACACTCTCCAATTTTGAAGAAGGCGGAGCGGGCGACGCGGTGCTGAAGTCGCTCAACGTGACAGGCTTCACCGGCGGCGGTGAGATTCGACTGCGTGCTTTGTCGGCGTGGCTCACCCACAAATAGCCAAGGGCTGATTTCAGGCCGGGTAAACCGCACCCAGAATGCGCGGGCCTTTCGCGCCAGTCACTTCCGGCACATTACCTGGCGCACTGGCAAAGCATTGCCGTGCGAGCCATGCAAAGGCTAGCGCCTCAACTTGCATAGCGGCGACGCCCAGCACTTCGGTCGAGTTTGCTTTTGGCCAACCGCGCATTAGTACAGCGTTAAATACGCCGCCACCGCACACGTAGCATTCTCGCTCGCCCACCGCGGCAGATACCGAGCGAATAGTGAGTTCGGCAACAGTTCGCATCACATCAACGGCCGAGACTGGTTTTGCGAGGGCTGCGAGTTGAGCAT
>JBDSYI010000059.1:0-4239 GCA_039925745.1 Casimicrobium sp.
GCGCTGTTTTTGAGAATTTCTGACAGCACGCCCGGCGCGATTTTGCAACCGCAGCCGCCGCCATGCGACAGCGAGGTGAGGCGGGGCTCAACAATTTTGAGGGGATCGGTGGGTGCGTTCATGAAAACTCCGTTAAAAACATTTTGCGCTGACCTTCTGATGACCGTCGGCCAACCTCTATTGTCTCAAACCGCCCGGCGTTCCTTACACGGTAGATAACCCGCCAGCGATTGGAGTGAGCTGTGCGCGGGCAACGCTGGCACGAATCGCGGTTGCCTCATGCTCCGGAGCGAAGTTGGCCGCGCGCCTGGCGCAGGCTTTTACAAGTCGTTGATAAAACACTTCATCAGTCTCGGCGCGGCGCAAAACCGCTGCGCAATCGGCCGCATCACCAAGCACGAAATAACCCGGATAGTCCTCGCCCAACATGCCCACGTTGCCGCTGATTCGACTTGCGATCACGGGCACGCCCGCGGTCACGGCTTCGACAATGACATTCGCACCGCCCTCCATCCGGCTTGCGATCACCAGCACATGCGCGCGCTTGATGCGCTGTCGTGTCTGTGCGCGCGAGAGGCCGCCGAGCCAGGTCAGACGCGGCTCGTCGCGCGTCACGATGCGCATTGTGTCGGCGTGATGATCGTCGAGCGCGGTGCCGATATGCGTCAGGCGGATGCGGCTTGCTGGTGGCAACATGCGCAGCGCCGTGATCGGCGTGAACGGGTCCTTTTCGTGGCGCAAATGCCCGACCTGAATGACCTCAAAGTGGCGTGTGTGACGCGCGGCGGGTTTGAGCGAAGGTGCGGACTGAAATACGACGTCACATTTACCCCGAAGCGCCCTCTTCAATTCGGCCATTGCCCCCGGTTGCAGCACGACCAAGCGATCGGCCAGCGCGAGCGACTGCTGCGCGACCTCGTCTTCATGAATATCGCGATATACATCGGTACCGGTCAAAGCTAGCACCAGCCCACCCACCGGCCGCGCGAGCCGAAACTGCGCGATCGATTCCGCCGAGCGCCGGGCATGCAGCGCAAGCAACACTTGCGGGATCGGATCGCTCGTAGACCAATGCTGCACGACTTTAACCGCATAATCACGGGCGAGGAATCGCGCCCAACGCGCGGCAGTGTGCCAGTTGCCGTTGTTGGCCTCTGGTTTCGCCGGGGACACAATGATCAATACAGGCTTCACCGATCAACTATCGCACATGGCGCACTTTGACTCTGGGCGCAATTCCGGCAACCGGGCACGAACGCTCGGCAGTGCGGCGCTTGCCGAAGCATTGATTGAGCTGAGAAAGTTCACTCGCGATTTCGTGCTCGGCATTCCGGAATCAGCATTGTGGCCGGCCATCGCCTCGGGCATCAACCCACCACTGTGGGAATGCGCGCACATCGGCTGGTTTGCAGAATGGTGGTGCGTTCGCGGCGCCTACAACACGCCAGACGGCGGCACCACGGCCGATCAACCTTCGCTGTGGCAAGACGCCGACGCGATGCTCAATTCAAATGTGATGGCGCATGATGAGCGCTGGAATCTATCGTTGCTGACGCGGGCAAGCACCGTCGCCTACCTTGACAACACGTTGGCGGCGGCGTTGTCCTCGCTAGCCTCAGAACCCGAAACCGACGGCGCGCTCTATCCCTATCGCCTGTCGCTTTTTCACGAAGCCATGCATCTGGAGGCGCTCGCGTGGTGCGCGCAAGCAGTAGGTGGCCGGATGCCCGCCTGGGCGCGACCGTTGCCAGCGATGCATCAACCCGGCGAGGTGCTGGTGCCGGCAGGCGCCTACCGCTGCGGATATGCGGGTGGGGGCTTCGGTTTCGACAATGAGCGAGATGGTTTTGCGATTGACATCGAAGCGTTCAGCATCGATCACACGCCGATCAGCAACGCGCAGTTCGCACAATTCGTCGAATCAGGTGAATTTCAGGCCCGAACCGGCGCGCCGCATCCGCGCTATTGGCGGCGGGCAAAAGGCGGCTGGCAGACGCGTCAGTTTGAGCTTTGGCAAGCACTAAACCCTCGTTCGCCAGTCGTTCACGTCAGCGCGCTGGAAGCCGAAGTCTATTGCCACTGGATCGGACGCCGATTGCCTACTGAGCCAGAGTGGGAAGTGGCCGCGCAACTTGGCGTTATCGAATGGGGCAACAGCGTTTGGGAATGGACGGCAACAACGTTCGGTCCCTACCCGGGGTTTAGGGAAGATCGCTACCGCGAATATTCAGCGCCGTGGTTTGACGGCCAACATCGCGTGTTGCGCGGCGGCTCGTACGCCACGTTGCCCCTGATGCACCACAGCGCGTATCGAAACTATTTTTTACCGAATCGCAGTGAGGTTTTCGCGGGATTTCGGACATGCGCTTAAGGCAGCGCAAAATAGACTTAAGGTTGTCGGAATGTATTCAACTTTTCGACGGAATGACCATTTTCAGGGGGCCATCGGGCTTTTTCAACAAAAGTCGATTTGTGAATAAATTAGCCAATAGGCCCTATGCAATATGGTGTTTACGAAAATGCTGTATCTATTTTTGAAATCCACTTTCTTGCTAGTCCCTCACGATCACGCGCTCACACAATCCACTTTCCACCCACGAGAATCTGATGATCAAGTTTTATTTTCATCCGTCGCCGAATCCCCTGAAAATCGCGCTCTACCTTGAGGAAACGGGCGAGCCGTATGAGCTGATTGCCGTCGACACGCGAAAGGGCGATCAACACGCTCCGTCGTTCACGGCGATCAATCCGAACGCGAAAACACCAGCGATGCAGGACGGCGACACCAACATTTTTGACAGCAACGCGATGCTGCTTTATCTCGGCGAGAAAACCGGCAAATTCATGCCTGCCAACACGCCCGCTTCTCATGCGGAGTTCTACTCGTGGCTCATGTTTGTCGCCACAGGCATCGGACCGTACTGCGGCCAAGCCGTGCACTTCAAACATTACGCGCCGGAGCCGAAAGAATACGCTGTGAATCGCTACGATTTTGAGGCGTGGCGGCACTGGAACATCGTCAATGATCATCTGGCCACGCGACCCTACATGGTCGGCGACAGCTATACGCTGGTCGATATGTCGGTCTGGGCATGGGCGCGCGTAATTCCGTTTCTACTCGGCGCGGACGCCTGGGATAAATTGCCCCATGTCAAGCGCCTGTTTGACGAAATCAACGCGCGTCCGGCGGCTCAGCGCGCCGAAGCGCTGAAGACGAAGCATGAGTACAAAACCGTCGTCGACGACGACGCTCGCAAAGTGCTGTTCCCGCAAAACGCGCGGCTCATGAAGTAATGCCTTCCGTGACCGACCAGCAGGCGCGATCATGACCCTTCGCGCCGTCGTTTTCGATGCCTACGGCACGCTGTTCGACGTCTATTCCATCGGCGCTCTCGCCGAAAAACTCTACCCCGGACAGGGTGCGGCGATTGCCAACCTCTGGCGCGACAAGCAGATTGAATACACGCGGCTCATCACCCTGTCCGACCCGCATTCAGCAGGTGGCAGCAAGCACTACCTTTCGTTTTGGGAGATCACCCGGGTTTCACTGCAATACGCACTGCAACGCCTGAAACTCGACAGCACCGATGCAAACGTAGACGCGCTGATGCAGCAGTACGCGCAGCTCACCGCCTTCCCGGAAAACATCGGGGTGCTGCAAGCGTTGAAAGCTCAAGGCATCACCACCGCCATCCTGTCGAACGGCAGCCGTGACATGCTGGATTCGGCGGTCGCGAGCGCCGGCATGAGCGATTTACTCGATCATGTTATTTCGATTGAAACGATTCGCCGCTTCAAAACATCTCCTGAGAGTTACGGGCTCGTGCAACAGCTCATCCCGGTAAAAACTGAGGAAATTCTGTTCGTTTCCAGTAACGCGTGGGACGCACTCGGCGCAACCTGGTTCGGCTTCACCACGCTCTGGATCAATCGGCAAGGGCTGCCGTATGAAGCGATTGGACCACGACCGAGCTATATGGGCGGTGATCTGCGCGAAGTGTTGAGGGTCATCGCGCGGTAAGAGAGTCCGACGCACAACCCACAGGGTCGCGTCAGCCCACAAAAAAGCCACCCGAAGGTGGCTCTTTCACGAGGCCAGTTGCGTGCTATTGCAAGCTAACTTCCACGCGCCGACCTTCAGCTGAGCTGGTAGCACCCGCAGTGATGTCGGTTGGTTTTTGCATCTCGATCTTGTCTTCTGCAACACCGCCTGCTTTAAGCGCGTCACGGACAGCGAAG
>JBDSYI010000060.1:0-6464 GCA_039925745.1 Casimicrobium sp.
CATTGGCGCGCTCGGACCTTCGCCTGCCGACAGACCCCAGCAATCGGCGCTGTAGCCGGCAAAGCTGCGCGGATTGCGGCACGCGTATTCACGCTGCACATAAGTGGCGCGGCGACTGTTCTCAAAATAGTCGCAACGCTTTTCGCGCATGAATTTATCCTGAATGCCGCGAAAGTCGATCCACGCGTGCGAGAACTGATGAATAAACAATGGTCCGGCATACAGGAAATCAATCCCGTACAAATTCTCCCACTGGTAGGTCATTGTCCAGGCGCGAAAGCTCTGCTCAGTGAGCGCATGCGTCGGCGAACCCAGGCCGAGAACGTAGAGCAAAATCGCCTCGCTGTAGCCCTCCCAACCGTAATTCAGAAACCCACATTCGGGCTTCCAGCCGTGCACTACTGCGGCACCGTCATGCTGCGCCCAGCGCCAGTCAACTCGCCGATAAAGCGCATCGGCAAGATCACGCAGCGCCTTCTCGTCGTGCGTCTCGGCGTTGAAATAGGCCGCCGCCGTCAACACGCCAGCGATCAGCAATGCGGTGTCGATCAGTGACAATTCAGAAAGCCAAACGCGCGTGCCAAGCTGCATGTCCAGAAAATGAAAATAGAAGCCATGCAAGCCCGTGGCATCTGCAGTGCCGGACTGATCACTATTCATAAAAAAACGCAGGGTCGCCAGCGTGCGCTCAACCGCGTCGGCGCGCGTCATCCAGCCGCGCTCGACACCCACCGGGTACGCCGACAGCGCAAATCCAACGACGGCGATACTCGACGGCGCGCCCTCGCGCGTGGTATCCGCCACTAACCCGTTGTCCGGATTCGCATTGGCAATAAAGTAGTCGAACGCAACGCGCTGTATCCGATCCAGCACAGCGTCGTCGACAGCACCGCATGGCGCACTTTGCCCTGCGCGATGACTCTTCATGGCGCGGCGACTGGCAGCGGTTTCACGTTGAACTTACTTTGCCGCGCCGTCGTCGAGCTGCGAAGCCTTTTGTGCGATGCGCGACAGGAGCGCGTGCCACGAGGTCGAGAATGCGGCGGCACCTTCGCGCTGCAGCCGTTCGGCCAGCGCTACTTCGTCAACGCCTTCGCGTCGGAACTCGTCGATTACCGCTTCGGCGAAGCCCCCGTCGACTGGCATCGGCGCGCCCAACTTGCCATGGTCTGCAAACGCATTTAATGTCTTTTCAGGAATCGTGTTGATGGTGTCGGGCGCAGCGAGCGCTTCGATGTAGAGGGTATCGGGCGCGGCCGGATCTTTACTGCCGGTGCTGGCCCAGAGCAGCCGCTGCGGGTGGACGCCGGCTTTAGCGAGCGACTGCCAGCGCGGCGAGGCCAGCAGATCACGATAGGCTTTGTAGGTGCGCATCGCAATGGCGATGCCGAGGCGATTGTGGAACTCGGGCGATACTTCCGCCTGCACCGCCACGTCCCAACGACTGACGAACAGCGAGGCCACCGAGGCGACTTTTGGGTCCAGCCCCGCTGCGATGCGCCGCTCAATGCCGCGCATGTAAGCCTCGGCCGCAGCGATGTAGTGCTCACACGAGAACAGCAACGTCACGTTGACAGGAATGCCCGCGAATATTGATTCCTCAATCGCGGCAACTCCCGCCTGCGTGCCCGGAATTTTGATGAACAGGTTCGGTCGCGCAGCCGCCGCATGTAGCCGCGCTGCGGCGTGGATCGTCTGCACCGGATTGTCCGCCAGCAGCGGCGAGACTTCGAGCGACACCCAGCCGTCGATGCCGCCGGTCACATCAAAGATTGGACGAAACAAGTCGGCGGCCTGCGTCAAATCCTGCATCGCCAGCGCGAAGAACAAGTCTTCGCCTGACTCACCCCGGCTCGCCAGTTCACGGATTGCCGCGTCGTAAAAATCGCCGCTGCCAATCGCGTGCTCAAAAATGGTGGGGTTCGAGGTCAACCCGGTTACCGAGAACTCCGAGATGTAGCGCGCCAGCGTGCCATTCTTGAGGATCTCGCGCGTGATGTTGTCGAGCCACAGACGCTGCCCCTGATCGTGAAGTTGTTGCGTGTGGATGTTCATCTTTTCTCCTTTGTCAGCACCGCGATTGCATGCGGCCAGGCAGCAAAAATCTAAATGAGTATTGTTGGCACAAGGTGGCGTCAATCAGACCCACGAAGCCGACCCAGTCGCGCTCAGCAACAGCAGGAACCCGATAAGTGCAGCACCAGCGTGAACCATAATAGGCCACTTTGGTAACGGTAGCTGCTTGAAGTGAAAGTTCAAATTAAGGAAGACACCGCCACCCGCTGCAACCATCAGAAAAAGCAGCGCCCGCAGTGCACGTCCGGGCAGTCTGACGGCGCATGCAGAGTAGATCATCAAGGTCAGCGCTGCTGCTGAAAGCAGACCACATGCCATGGCGAGCGACGTCGGGGGAAGCGGCTTGCCCGCAAAACGGATAGCGGCCATAGCAGTGCCGCCCAGCGCCGAGATCCGGACTAGCATCGCGGCGGTTGGTCGCGCCAGTGTCGGCTCCATCAGTGTTCTCCAGGAAAAAAACGTTGGCGCGATGGCGACGCCAAATAGTCGACGACGTCAACCGCCTGCATAAGCCTCACGGCTACCAATATGCGCTCGGTGCAGACGATACGTCTGTTCGATGGCGCACATAGTGTCTCGCGCAAGCAAACTTGATCGAACATGCAGGCGTGCCATGTGTAAAGTTTACCCGCCGAAACCGTGTAACTGGCCAATGTCGGCGTGCCGGAGCATCACGTCGTCGGTGAATTTTCAGTGCAGTTCCGCGAAGGCAGCAGGTGACCGATTTGGCGTTTCAGCTTGCCAGGGAGGCGATCGATCCGGCTTTTGCGAAATTCGGACCACCCCAATTGGTCCACACCTACCAGAGCAGCCGATTTCATTCCGAAGCAAACACTCTGGCACACGGATCGGACAATCCTAAACGAAGCGTGTTGCAGCCTGCCCCCAAAACCAACAAAGCGTGCGTAGAATGCGGCGAGGAAGGTGCCCCGATTTGCCCCGCCGCACCGGTTGATCCGCCGTCTCCGTAGACTTCTATTGTCAACGACTCGACACCTATGCATCTGCCGGCTATCCGCCCGAATACTGGCCTGAGTTGTTCAAAAAATAGGCGTTACTTTTGCATGCCGCTCCGGTGAAAGTCGATTGATGTCGAAAGTAGAAAAAGAGATATTGAAGCCGTGGTGCGTCGCGATCATCGACGCGAGCCCGGACGACCGTGCCGAAATCCGCCGCATGCTGCACAGTGGCTCGGAACGGCAATTGAGTTTTATCGAGGCCGCAACGGCAGCGGCAGGCATTAAGGCAATACTCGGCGCGGCGATTCCGCCCGATTGCATCGTGCTCAACGATAGCCTGCCCGAAATGGAGGCACCTGAGATACTGGCCGCGTTGGTAGGCGCAGACGGCATGCCCGTGTGCCCAGTGGTCGTGGTGACCAATAGCGCTAGCCCGGAAGAAGGCCGGCGCGTGCTGCGTGCGGGTGCGCAAGACTATCTCGGCAGAGACTGGACTTCCGCTCCGGCCCTTGTGCGCGCGATGGAAAACGCCTGTGAAAGCTGGGCCATGGCGCGCGAGCTGCGCCAGCGCAAGGATGCGCTGCGTCTGGTGACTGACCGCGAGACATTTCGCAGTTTATTTGGCGATGCCACGCGGGAGCTGAAGGACGAGCACTCGCTAAAACGCGTGGCGGAGCAATTGTTGGGCCTGTACCTAAAAGTCAACCGGGTCATGTTTGGCGAGGTAGGGGGTGACGAACGCGTAGTGGTTGGGCAATGCTACGTTCGTGAGGTGGGGCAAATTGAGGGCAGCTACAGGCTGGACGATTTCGGCCCGAACCTGATGACCACGTTTTTATCCGGGAAAGACATTGTGGTGTCCGACATTCCTCATGACGGCACCTACACGGAGACCGAAAAGGCGGGTTACGCCCAGATGGACATCGTTGCCAATCTGTCCATACCAATCATGAGAAACGGTGCTCTGGCTGCGGTTGTCGGTATTCACCAAAAAATACCGCGTGAATGGACGTCAGATGACGTATCGATTGCACGGGAAATTGCTGATCGGACGTGGGCCGCCGTTGAGCATGCGCGGGCAGAAGAAAAACTGCGGGCTAAAGACTTGCAGTTGTCGCAGATGATGGAGATCATGCCGTCGTTTTCCGCAGTGCTGCAGGGCCCAACCTTCGTTATTCAACTGGCCAACCAGTCTTTTTTCGATCTGGTGGGGCGCGGCCCGGATATCGTCAACAAAGCGGTTCTGGATGCTCTCCCCGAGATTGCTGATCAGCCTTTCCCAGCCTTGCTTGAAGAGGTATACCGAACGGGCAAACCTTTTGAAGCCAAGGCCATGGTGGTCAAACTGCCGCGCGGGCCGCATAACAGCCTGATCGATATTTTTGTCGACTTTGCCTATTTGCCCTTGCGCGACGCTGATGGGCAGGTGTCCGGTATTTTTGTTCATGGTTTGGATCGCACCGCAGAGGTCAGAGCCAATCTGGCCGTCGCGCAAGGCGCGCGCGAGCTGCGTAGTGTGACTGAAAATACGCCCGATGGGCTGGCGCGTTTTGACCGCCAGTTACGGCATGTTTTCGTCAACTCGGTGATTGAAAAAAGCATGGGCCTACCGGTGGCTGAGATTCTAGGTAAAACCCATCGCCTAATGGGTGTGCCAAAAAAACTGCGCGACCAGTGGGAAAAAGCGATTCGCTTTGTGTTCGACCATGAGTCGCATACGTCGATGGAGTTCTCGGTGGACACGCCGCATGATGGCGTGCAGTATTTTTCCTGTCGGCTAGTGCCCGAGTTCAATGAGCAGGGGCAGGTGGAGTCTGCGCTAGGCGTGACCCACGACGTGACCGATCGTCGGGCGTTTGAGCAGCGGCTGTTGGAACAGGACATTCGCAAGGATCAATTTCTGGCGACACTGGCGCATGAGCTGCGAAACCCGCTGGCGCCCATTCGCAGCGGTTTGCAGCTGCTGAAACTGTCCCCGAATGCCGACGTTGCAGCACGTACCTTGCCGGTAATGGAGCGCCAGTTGGCGCAGCTAGTGCGCCTGATTGATGACCTGCTCGATGTCTCCCGCATCAGCTCTGGAAAATTCGTGCTTAAACGCGAGCGCGTCGCATTTCAGGAGCTTGCCGCTGCCGCCGTTGAAGCGTCGCGGCCTGCTATCGACGCCGCCGGACATTCGTTGACGATTGACTGGCCGGATCAGCTCGTCTGGCTGGATGCAGACCCGACACGAATAGCGCAAATTCTGAGTAATTTACTGACCAATTCTGCCAAGTACATGCATCCGGGCGGTCAGATCAAGTTCTCGGCGCGGCAGCTTGGGGACAGCATTGTGATCTCGGTACGAGACACCGGCATGGGCATTCCCGCCGACATGCTTGAGACGGTGTTTGAGATGTTCACGCAAATCAATCGCACGCTTGATCGCGCTCAGGGCGGTCTGGGGATCGGCTTATCGCTGGTGAAGACGCTAGTTGAGATGCACGGCGGATCGGTTCAGGCGACCAGTGAGGGTATTGACCTGGGAAGCGAATTCACGGTGACACTACCGACCGCCTCGGTGTCGGCGCCGGCGTCCGTCGCCCCCATCGCGCCCGCCGTAGGTTCAGCCGTTAGCGCCATCACTGCGCATCGGATTCTGGTGGTCGACGATAACGTAGATGCCGCAGAAACCATGGCCATGTTGCTTGAGTTTTCAGGGCATGAGGTACGCACCGCTTTTGGCGGTCAGCAAGCGCTCGATTTGGCACTTCGGTTTCGCCCCGACGTGGTTTTTCTCGACATCGGCTTGCCCGGCATGAACGGCTATGAAGTGGCGCGACGGCTGCTGGCGGATCCGGCCACGGCGGGGACGCGACTGATTGCGTTGACCGGTTGGGGCACCGAAGATGACATCCAAAAATCAAAAATGGCCGGCTTTCACGCTCACCTCACCAAGCCGGTGGACCCGTACGCTTTAGAAGCCTTGCTCGCCACCATTCCGGTCAAACGTGAATGCGGTATAACCAAGATCCAGACATCGAGATTTTTGTCGGATTCCAATTAACAGCGGGCAAAAATTCAAGTGGCTCAAACTTGAGCCTTTGCAATCCTTTCGAAACATTGTTCAAGCCATTTTGCCTATGACCACCGAGAATTCAGTGCACGCAACAGGCGCGAGTTTGGTCACGGCTGACCACGGGCAAGAACGGTTGGCCGAAGCGGCCTGCTACGCAGTTCTGCAACGCATCGCACCGGTCTTGCGACATGATGTGGCGGGCCTCATGCAGCCGATGGGCATGTTGATGATGTTGCTGCAAAGGCGGGTCCAACTGCCCGAACCCGACTTGCAGATGATCGCTAAAAATGTGGCGTCGGCCAACGCCTTGACCAAGCAGGCCACTGTCGGCTGCATCAACGCCATCAGTTGGATGATTTCCCGCGAAGACA
>JBDSYI010000061.1:0-5170 GCA_039925745.1 Casimicrobium sp.
CGCCATATCCGCCGATATTTCCGTTGCCACCACCGCCGCCGCCGCCGTTGTCCCGACCGGCAGATCGGTTGTCACCGCCACCGCCGGCGTTGCCTGGTGCGCCACGACCATCAGCGCCGGCAGTGTACCCGGCCCATGTGGCGCCGCTGTCAACGACGGCCCCGGTAGCCTGATCCCAATATCGCCGCGGCGTTCCTGCGATGCCTTCGCCCTTGGAAGCGTGCTTGTCGCTGGCGAACGGTACGACGTAATCTGGGAATGCGCCCGTGTCGGGCGTAAAAGTCTGGTCGATACCAGCAGCACCGCGAAACCCTCGACCTAGTACGTCAATGGTGCGGCCATTCCAGTTCAACTGCCCGGCCACGTCGAGGATTACCACGCCGCCCGTAAATCCGTTCCAGTACGGGGACTGGACATTCGCACTTAACGTCAAAGACGAGTATTGCGGAACACGAATAATTTGAAAAGTCCGCCGGTTAGTGACCGTGATGTCGTCCTGAATGTAGGAATTTATCAGCGGTGACCCGGTCAGGTCCAGAGAGCTGGAGGTGGTGGCAGGCCCAGCCTTGACGTACTCGTAGGTTCCAACTTTGCAACCGCTGGCAGGATTGGTGTAACCGCGTCCCGTCGTCGATGCGCCGCCAGCGCCGTAGGCGGACGTGTTGGACACGTTGATGACCGCGCACTGCATTTGCATGACGACGACGAGATCACCGGGATTGAGCGCAGTCACTGCACCAGTCGCTCCGGTGAGGCCGATTGACGAGGCACCCGTAGTGAGCGTGGTACCGGAGGGGATGACCGGAGAATAATAAGTATTTACGATGCCAGCCGTAGGTCCGGTGCCATCGCGACCAGGAACTGAGCAGACTTGGGCAAAAGCGACACTGGTAGCCATGGTGGCGCTAATGACGACAGGGATACGGTGGCGAAGATTCATTTTCGCAAGCAACCGGCTAGCAGCGCGCCAGCGGGAGAACCACGCTGCCTTGCTAGCGCACAAATTAATGAAACGGCCGCCCCGTTGCTGTTTAACGCAGTTCAATGTATCCACCCTGGTGTCCTCGACTGATGAGTCTGATAGTGACAATCGCTTCAAATCTCTTGCTGGACTTGTCTGAGCGAATGCGGAATGTAACCGCTTTATTGCGCGTTTGGAACGGTGGGCACAAAAGATAAATCAATCAAATCATCGACTTATGACGTCATCATGAGGTGTAATCGCAAAAATGTGACGTAAATAGTCAGCTTCCGCTTTGATAGAAGCTTTCTGTATAAATATCTACGCAACGGGGGCTATAGCTACAAAATCGTAAAAGTCGACTTAAGTTTAATTCCGTTGCCAACCCCAAGCGAATATGGCTTTCGATTAAAAGCTATTAATCCGAGCAGAAACTGAGAAACTGACGAAAATCGGCAATTTCAACCCCCACTTGTCGATCAAAATCTGGTCAAAAAATTTAATAGAAGCGGTCACTGAGACTGGTACGCGCTGCCGATTTGCAGTGACCTCAACAACACCAAATGCTCGACATGTTGAAAAACCCTGCTGATTTCTCGTTGCTGAATCAAACCTCTCTCCAAGCCGAAATCGGCGACGACAACGTTTTGCGGTTATGTTTCCGAAATGCTGAATTGCTGGTGAGCGACGCAGGAACACAGACGGTCGCCACTGTGAGCACACTCGCCGACGGGTCGATCATCGTAGGTCGCTGGAACTCTCGGATAGTGGCTGTGGAGCGAGTGGCAGCTGACGCTCAAGCGCCCGAGGGTTCGCGCTGGGCGGGCTTGCGGAGTCTGTTCGGCGTGATGCCCGACGATCTTGTCGCCATTGCTGGGCGCGCCTGCCAGATTGCTGATTGGGATCGCACGCATCGCTACTGCGGAGTGTGCGCAACACCGACAATACGCGAACAAAGCGAGCGCGCCCGACGCTGCCCCGCCTGCGGACACACGGCCTATCCCCGCATTTCTCCGGCGATGATGTGTCTCGTGACACGGGGCGACGAGATTTTGCTCGCTAGAAACGTGAATTTTCCAGCAGGCCGATACAGCGCGCTGGCCGGGTTTCTTGAGGCGGGTGAAAGCATAGAAGACGCCGTACATCGAGAGGTCGAAGAAGAAGTCGGCATCAAAGTGTCAAACCTGCGCTATTTTTCGTCGCAGTCTTGGCCGTTCCCGCACTCACTGATGATTGCGTTCACCGCAGAATATGCGAGTGGCGCGCTAACACCCGACCGCACCGAAATCGCTGAGGCGAACTGGTTCGAGGCTGACCACCTACCGCAATTGCCGCCGCGAATTTCCATTGCGCGCGCACTGATTGAAGACACTTTAGCGCGGTTTCGCGCGCAATAGCGGGCAACGTGCGTCACATTGATATCCGTTGCGACGCCCTTGACGTAGTATCGCGCCTGCCGCTGGAACCTTATTGGTCAAGAGCGTACTAAAATTCGAGACGACTTTGACACGACCTTCTGGACATCCCTGCCATGACACTGTTCCACACCTTTGCCGCTGAGAAACCACTGCGAGTCGCTGTGACCGTAGCGCTACTCGCTTTCAGCATGGGGGCCGCAGCGCAAACAACTGCACAAAACGGTGATTTGCAGGAAATCAACCGCATGCTGAAAGCGGGTCAGTCGCAACAAGCCCTTGACCGCGTCAATGTTTACCTGACGAGCAAGCCGAAAGATGCCGTTGGCCGTTTCATTCGCGGACTCGCTCAGGCCGAACTCGGCAAAACCAATGATGCGATTGCGACGTTTCAGTCGCTCACCGAAGACTACCCCGAGTTGCCTGAGCCGTATAACAATCTGGCCGTACTCTACAGCTCAAAAGGGCAATTTGAGAAAGCCCGTGTGGCGCTTGAATTGGCGATACAAACCCACCCCACGTACTCCACAGCGCATGAGAATCTGGGCGATATTTACGCCAAGCTGGCGAGTCAGGCCTACGACAAAGCCCTCCAGCTCGACAAAGGAAACGGCACCGTCGCCACCAAACTCAATCTGGTGCGCGACCTGTTCTCGACCAACCCGAAAGCGAACACCGCGCCGCGCCCTGTCGCCAGCGCCACGACTTTG
Source organism: Casimicrobium sp. (assembly GCA_039925745.1). Taxonomy (GTDB): domain Bacteria; phylum Pseudomonadota; class Gammaproteobacteria; order Burkholderiales; family Casimicrobiaceae; genus Casimicrobium. The sequence continues at coordinate 3,087 of JBDSYI010000061.1, forward strand.
GTCGCGGCGAGCGCCGTGCCACCCGCGACGCGCCCTGCGCCCGTCGTGCCGCCCGTAGCCGCTGCCGCCGTTGCGCCGAAAGCTGTCGCCGTTCCCGCCCCTGTGGTAGCCACCAAAGTAGAGCCCCCGAAGGCGGCACCCGCGCCGGTCGCCGCCGCCGACGGCAGCGCCGAAGTGCTACGCGCGGTTAATAAATGGGCCGCCGAGTGGTCCGGCAAAGACGCTGACGGCTATCTCAGTGCCTATTCGAAATCATTCAAGCCAGAAGGCGGTGTTTCGTACCGCAAGTGGAGCGCCACACGCCGAGAGCGCGTTGCAGCGCAGAAAGACATCAAGGTTGAAGTGCTTGGTGCTATCGTCGAAATGAAATCTGCAACAGAGGCAAAAGTAACCTTCCGCCAAGCCTACAATTCCCAGACACTGCAAACGCGTTCACGAAAAACGCTCACCCTCGTCAAAGAGGGCTCGGCTTGGCTCATCACGCGTGAGCACGTTGGTTAACCACGACGCTTGATACGGATGACGCCTTTCTCCCACAAAACTCACGCTCCACCGCGCCTTCAGCGCGTGGCGGTGAGGTTCGCGCAGATTAGCCTCGCCACGATGCTGATGTCACTGCCGTCCGGCGTGATGGGCGGTGGCGGCATCGGCTTCAGCGATGCCGAGTCGCTGCTGTTAAAGGCGCTGCGGGAGGTTCGGCTAAGCAAACTCGATCTTGCCCGGCAAACCATCGACGAACTGCTCGTTCGGTACCCCAATTTTCGCCTTGCGTACCTCGTTCAGGGTGACCTTTGGCTCGCCAAAGCAAAACCGCTTTTGAGCCTCGGCAACACCAACGAAATTGCAGATCAACTGACCGGATTGCGCGCCGAAGCCTCAGCCCGTGTGCAACGCGAAAAAGACGTTGTCAAACCCGAATTCGTCCCGGCGAATTTCTGGCGGCTACCCGCGTCGCAGCAATTTGCACTGGCCATCGATGTCGACAAATCGCGCCTCTACGTGCTCGAAAATCAGAACGGTCGCCTGATTCGTGTGGCTGATTTTTACGCCACGATTGGCAAAGCTGGCGGCGGCAAGGCGCGCGAAGGCGATCAGCGAACACCGCTCGGTGCCTACACGCTGATGGGAACAATTGCACCGCAAAAACTGACTGACTTTTACGGGGCTGGCGCCTTTCCGCTTGATTACCCTAACGCGTGGGATAAACGGCAGGGCCGCAATGGCTTTGGCATCTGGCTGCACGGTGTGCCGAGCAACACGTATTCACGTGCGCCTCGTGCAAGCGACGGATGCGTCGTGGTGTCGAATCCCGATTTGAAGCTCATCGAAAAATTCATCTCTCCGGGGCGCACGCCACTCGTCATTGCGCAAACGGTTAACTGGGTGGATCGTGATGCGGCGGGCAAACAGGCACAGGGCCTGCTCGCCGCGGTGGAGCATTGGCGTAGCGACTGGCAGGCGCTCGATACGCCGCGCTACTTGCAACACTACGCGGCAAATTTCGCCAGCGACACCCAGTACATCGCAGAATGGCGCACACAAAAGACCGCTGTCAATGCGGCCAAAACTTGGGCAAAAATCCAGCTAACCGATTTGTCCGCCGTGCAATATCCCGGCGAAAAAAATCTGGCAATCGTCACTTTCGACCAAAACTACCAAAGCAGTAATGTGAATGGCGTGACTCGAAAGCGCCAGCTGTGGCAGCTCATCGATGGTCGCTGGCAGATCATCTACGAAGGCTCGGCCTAATTCTTTTCCCTTGTTGTTTCGACTCTTAAAACTATGAAAATTCTTGCTCGTTTATTTACGACTGGCTTTGCCGTGCTTGCCGTCACCGCCGTTTCGGCAAATTTCGCTTTCGCTCATAACGTCACGTCTGCGTCCGCTACCACGCAGGACAAGCCGCGCGTTGAGATCAAAACGAACCTCGGTTCGATGGTGATCGAACTCGATCCCACCGCTGCGCCGAAGACCGTGGAAAACTTTTTGTCGTACGTCAAAAGTGGTCAATACGATGGCACGGTGTTTCACCGCGTGATCAAGGGCTTCATGATTCAAGGTGGTGGCTTTTCTGCCGACATGAA
>JBDSYI010000062.1:0-4138 GCA_039925745.1 Casimicrobium sp.
GGGGTCGGCAAATTGGACAAACACCGCGACAACGGCGCCGTAGGTATTTGCGGCCCACTGCCAGTCGTCGCATCCAGCGACGTGGTACGCCACTGAAACGTCGGCATCGGCTGCCAGCTTCCGAGCCTTGGCGACACCCACCTCGGCGATGTCGAAGGCCTCGACATGCATACCTTGCTGTGCCAGCCAGACGCTGTTGCGCCCCTCGCCGTCGGCCACGCAAAGCGCTCGGCCGCCGGGGGCCAGCAGTGGCGTGTTAGCGCGCAGGTACTCATTGGGCTCGCGACCGAAGATGTACTCCTCGCCGGCGAATCGCTGGTTCCATCTGGCGGCACCGTCAGTGAATGAAGTTGTCATTGCATCCTGCACGAACTGAAGAATTCGGCATTCTGCATCCTTTCACTTCGCCCTGTCTTCGCGCCGACGATATTTTGACCGGGGCACCGACCGAAAACTGGTCTGCTCCAGTTCCAGCCAAACGGCTCTGCACCCCGCTTTCAGCCTCGGTCGGCGGAACCCCTTCGGGTGTCCGCCCTACATTACGATCTTTCCGGCGTATCCCGTCAGCTCAAGATATCCGCGTCCGATCAGCGTGCCTTCAACCTGCACGAGGCCTTCCCAGTAGGTGACCGGAGCAGGGCGGCGGGTGGACAGCTCCTGATCGTCAATCGTCGGTTGGGTGCGAATGATGTGCGGACCGAAACGCAGTTCAGTCTCCACCGGGTACTTGGTGCCGCGCGCTGATCGCCATTGACGTAGGGCTTTGAATTGCACGTCGGTGCCGCTCCAGCTCTGAGTTCTTCCGGAAGCGTCACGCAACGTTGCGTGAGCAAACACACTCGCTCCGGCATTGTTGCGAATGCGGAAAGCCATTAGCGCCCCGCCGTCGGTCAGATTGATGCCCAGCCAGTCCCAGCCGACGTCCGTGTCGCCAAGCACCTCGCTCGACCATTCGTGATCGAACCACGCCTTGCCTTTCGCAAGTTGCGATTTGCCGTCCAGCACGATGCGTCCGTCGACCTGCAATTGCGGCCAGCTCACGTAATAACTCGCCTGCTCGGCACGCGCACCTTTTTGCGAAAACCCGGCGTCGCCTTGAAGCATTTTTGGCTGCGCCGGCGTGAGCGCGAAATCAATCGCAAACTGTGCGTCCTTGGCTTTCAACGTGAACACGTCGGTGGCGTTGCGCTGCATCTGCCACGCGCCGATGTGCACGTCGCAATCAGTGCTCGAAAATCCCGCGCCGAGGTTAGCACGTGCGGCGCGGTCTGCGTGCAATAGTTTGTCGCCCGGCAACGTCACAGCGGCGTGCGCAAACAGAATTTGGCTTGCCGCGATAGGCGACGTTAACGCCTCAGCAAATCCCGTGCGCACTCGAAAAAACGTCAGCTGAAAACCTATGTCTTTGCGCGGCAAATCGAGCGCGCCCGTGAGATACCACCACTCGGTACGAAAATCGGGATGCGCGCCATGGTCACGTGGAAATTGCAGCGCCAATCCACGCAGCACTTTCGCGTACTGCGGCGTTGCATTGGCCATCGCCGAGAGCAGGCACGACAGCATGAACGCCCGGCGCTTCACTGCACGCTCCCCAACACGCGCGCCGCAGGCAGTAGCGTTGTCTGCCGCGCAGCAAAACGACTGGCAACCAGCCCCGCCAACAGTGTGAGCACCACACCCGCCAACACCGCAAACCACGGAATGTGTAGCTGCATGCGCCAGTGAAACGCTTGCGGATTGATCACATGCGTCAACAGCGCACCAACCGCCACGCCGCACGCCAGACCAATTACAAGACCAATACTGGCGATCATCAACCCTTCGAACATCACCGCTCGCGTCAGCATCGCGCGGTCAAATCCGAGCGCCCTGAGCGTTGCCAACTCGCGCGCACGCAGCCACACGCTTGCGGCTAAAGTTACCGCCAGGCCGAACAATCCAATCATCATCGCGGCGGCTTCCAGTGCGTACGTCACCGCAAAACTCTTGTCGAAAATCGACAGTGACATTCGACGGATTTCAGCACTCTCTGAGAATTCAAGTCCGTATTGTTTGATGTAAGTGCCGAGCCATTTTTTTGCTGCGGCTTCTTGTCCTTCACGCGGCCACAGTGCGAGATCGGTGGGCTCAAAGCGACCGCCGAGTTTTTCGTAATCGCTTCGACTGATAACGACGGAGCCAAACTGACGCGCGTAGTCGCGCCACACGCCACCGATGAAAACTTCCGTATCGCGTCCCAGTAACGGCAAACGCAATTGCTGTCCCGGCGCGAGACCGTACAGCTCGGCCATGGGTTCACTCACCCAAACTGCGGTTTGTTCGGGCGATGGCGCCATCACCGGTCCGGTGAACGGCAACCGGGTGCCGGGATCGTCGCGATCCAGCTCACGCACCAGCAGCGCCACGGCGGGACGCGACGCATCGAGCGTGAGGCTTGAGAACGCGGCGCTCTCGCTCTTGGCAAATGGAGCGTCCGGTTGCTTCAAAGCATCAATCGCGGCCTGCGGCAACGGCGTTGCTTTGCTGCGGACATAGAGCGGCGCGGGCAAAACTTCATCCAGCCACGTGTCCACCGCAACACGAAAACTCGACACCATGATGACCATGCTCACGGTCAACGCAAAACTTACAATGAGTCCGCTTGCAGCGACCTGCGCCATCAAAGGCGCCTGCGCAACGTTTTGCACAGCGATACGCTGCGCGGGCGGCAGGTTGTAGCGCGATAGATGGCTGAACAGCGCATGTGTCGCCAACGGAGCAGCGACGATGCCAATCACGAGCACGACCGCAATCGCAGCATAGCCCGCGAACGGCAGGCCGGCAATCGCGGGCGCTTGTGACAAGGCGACAGCAGCAAACGATAGTGCGAGCAGCAGTACGCCGCGACGCTTGTGTGCTTGCGGTGGCCGATGTGCGAAGCCCGTTTTGAGGGCAGCCGCCAGTGGTTGTGTACGATTGAGCCACGCTGGATACGCCGCACCAACGAGGCTCGCCGAGCAGCCTAACGCAAAGAAAATCAGCATCGACAACGGCGTCGCGACAATCGTCGGCGCGCTGCCAGAAAAGTAACCACCGCCCAAGTCCCCGCCGAGCAATCGCGTGAACGCAACTGCCAGCGCGTAGCCCAGCGCCAGGCCCAATGCGGACCCCGGAATACCAATCGCAATCGCCTCAAACAACACCTGTGCCATGCGCTGCGTCGGCGTGAGTCCGAGCACGCCGAGCAGCGCAAACTGCGTTGAACGTTGTGCCACAGCAGTCAGTTGGGTTGCGAAAACAAGGAATCCGCCGGTCAGCAACGCTACCAGTGCCAGCACATTCAAATTGACGCGATAGGCACGTGACAAATTTGAGACGCGCGCACCTTCGTCCGCTGCGCCTTTGACGAGCAAACCTGAGGGTAGCGTTGCTGAAACAGACTTGCGCCATGACTCGACATCGGTATTCGCCGCCAGTCGAATGCGCGCCTCGGAAACGGCGCCCATCGGCCCAAATTTCGACTGCACCCAGGCAATGTCCGCGACGGCAATCAAGTCATCCGGACGCGCTGCGGGCAGGTCACCGGTGACGCGCGTGCGCCATGTCGCCTCACCGCGTGTGATCGTCACCGCGTCACCGACCTTGCGCTGCAAACGCGTTGCCAACGCCCGCGACAAATACACGCCATCCTCGAACATATTTCCCGGCATGTCAGCGCTTTGACGCGGCAGCAAATCAGGCATCACGGCCGGCGCGGTGAGTACGTCGAGGCCGATCAGACGTACCGTCGCCGATTCATTGTCAATGCGCACTCGCACCTCGATGACCGGTGCGACGACCAACACCGCCGGGTCACGCGCCACGCGATTCACTACGGCCAGCGGCACGCTTGCGGCGCTGTCGCGCGGCGCGATCACCGCATCCGGCTCACCTTGCACGCTCTTCATGGCGCGCGAAAAATCATTCAACGCCGCAGTGTTGATCAGGTCAATCGCGAACCCAAGCGCCACGCCCAACGCGATGGCTAGCATCGACAACAGCGTCGCCGCGAAGCGCGTCTGAAACTGCGCCTTGATCAGCCAAATGGCGAGCGTCACAAGCTCAAACCGTCCGGCGTCAGCGTCAACGTGTGATCGCAACGCGCTGCAACCTGCGCCGA
>JBDSYI010000063.1:0-3782 GCA_039925745.1 Casimicrobium sp.
TGGCAGATCGCGACGGAAAAATTTGGATGGACGGCAACATGGTGGATTGGCGCGACGCCAAGATCCATGTGTTGTCGCACACGCTGCACTACGGGTGTGGCGCATTCGAAGGCGTCCGCGCCTATAAAACCGACAAGGGAACGGCGATTTTCCGCCTCAAGGAACATACGCAGCGACTGTTCAACAGCGCGAAAATTTTGCGTATGGATATCCCGTTCGCCATGGACGTGGTGATGGATGCCCAGCGTGCCGTCGTACGTGAGAACAAGCTCGAGAGTGGCTATTTGCGCCCTCTTACGTGGATCGGTTCGGAGAAGCTTGGCGTCTCGCCGAAGGGCAATACGATTCATCTGATGGTCGCCGCCTGGTTGTGGGGTGCGTACCTGGGCGAAGAAGGCTTGAAGCGTGGCATCCGCGTGAAAACTTCGAGCTACACACGCCATCACGTCAACATCACCATGACGCAGGCGAAGGCGGTGTCAAACTACACCAACTCGATCCTCGCCAACATGGAAGTAACCGAAGAAGGCTACGACGAGGCGATCCTTCTCGACGCGTCGGGCTTCGTATCTGAAGGCGCGGGCGAGAACATATTTGTGGTGAAAGACGGCACGATCTACACACCCGATTTGTCGGCGGGTGCGTTGAATGGAATCACCCGCAACACCGTGTTCCACATCGCAGCGGATCTCGGTTTGACGATCAAAGAGAAGCGTTTGACCCGCGACGAGCTCTACATTGCCGATGAGCTTTTCTTCACCGGAACTGCCGCTGAAGTAACGCCGATCCGCGAATACGACCGCATCCAGATTGGCGCCGGTTCACGCGGTCCGATCACCGAGAAAATTCAAACGGCGTTCTTCGATATCGTCAACGGGCGCAATCCGAAGTATGCGCATTGGCTGACCCTGGTTTAAGCCAAATTAGGAGCCAAGGCATGAGCGCTGTCAAAGACGAAACCGCCGTTCACGTGACTGCAGTCGACCTGCTGGGGCCGGGCGTGGTGCACTGCCCGAACCCGAAGATGGCGTTGTGGTCAACCCATCCCAAGGTGTATCTTGATGTCGTCACTACGGGTGAAGCCACGTGCCCGTACTGTGGCACCCGATACGTGTTGGACGGACCTCCGCCTCACGGGCATCACTAACGCCATTGCTGGGCTGTCGGTGGCCCCGCAAGATCAATCGGTGACGCGCTGCATTTCCCTTTATCGACATTTGTACTGATAATGCGGCACTGCAAGCACCAACCGCCGTTATGCGAAGGCCATCATGGAAAACGTTTCAACCGTCGTTCGTATGCCACTGCTTCGGGCGGCCCGCTCTGCGCAGCCCGCGCCACCGTCCGCACAAGTTAGCGTCAAGGACGCCGCGAGCCTGTTGCTGCGTACGTCGGTGTCGTGCAACACCGCCATTGCGAGTTCGCTCGGCACCTATGGCTTGACCTATCTTGAATGGCGCATTCTTACCAAGATTGCCGCGAGTGACGGCATCACCATTGGCGCGCTGGCGCTGGCAATTGGCCGCTCGGCACCGCAAACCAATAACGCGGTGTATCGACTGGAAGGCAAGGGCTGGTTGTCGTATCAAGCCGATGTGCGCCCGGGCGTTTGCTACATCACCGAGAAGTCCTGGGCGGTACTGCCCTATCCCGAAGTGCTGATTGATCGGCTGGCTCAGCGCATCGAGGCTACGCTGCCGACCCCTTTCCATGTGACGCAGCTTCACGCGCTGCTAGACCAGCTGATTCAACCTTAAGCGCTGACGGTTCCTGAGAGCGCTCGCACCGGACGCACTTCGACGCTGCCAAATTTCGCAGGTGGAATTTTTGCGGCGACCAGAATGGCTTCGTTTAAGTCGTTCGCCTCAATCAGATAGAAGCCCGCTAACTGCTCCTTGGTCTCAGCAAACGGGCCATCGGTGACCGTCATCCGGCCATTGCGCATGCGCACGGTGGTTGCAGTTTGTATCGGCTGCAGCGCTTCGGCGGCGAGCATTCGCCCGCTCGCCTGCAACTGCTCGGCATAGGCGGCACAATCGCTATCGGGACACGAGAATTCGTGTTCGGCCGCAAGATAGACCAGACAAAGATATTTCACTGTGCGCGCTCGCTCGATGGATGACGCATTAAACAATCATTTCGCCGTTGACGCTCCAGGCCACGCCGAAACGATCCACCAGCATGCCAAACGACTTCGCCCAGAACATCGCCTGCACGGGCATCGTTATTTTGCCGCCCTCGGCAAGCGCGTTGAATACCTTTTCGGCCTGCTCCGTGGAGTCGTATATCAGCGTGAGCGCGACGCCTTTGATGCCCTCATACGGACCCATCATGTGATCGCTGGCCATCAGGTTGCCGCCGCCCTCAAACATCAGGTGCGCGTTGAGAATTTTCTGTTCGCTGCCCGGCGGCATCTGGGCGCACATGGGTGATTCACCGAAGGTCATCATCGACTTCATTGTGCCGTCCAACACGCGCTCATAAAAGCGCATGGCCTCGGCGCAATTGCCGTTGAAATTGAGATAAGCGAAGGGCGTGGCCATGGTAGTTCCTTTAAAGGTGTTGTGAATGGAGTCGGTCTGAAATAGAGCGCTATACAGCAGGCGGCAGTCGATTTCTATCGCTGCACCCAGTAGTCGAACGGCCAACGCTCAATTCGACATTCTGGTGAAAGAAAATTTATTGTCCACGACTGACCGACAATTTCGCCAAACGCTTCGTCAGAAAGCGCTGCTCCGGGAGCTGCCCGGTCAGCGCCAGCGCCCGCTCATAAGACGCACGCGCCTCTTCATCTTGACCGAGCCGTCGGTGCATGTCCGCTATTGCCGCATGGGCAAGATGGTAGTCCTCCAGCTCGCCCTCCGCCATCAGCGCCTCAATCAGCGTGAGTCCCGCGTCCGGGCCGTCACGGAAGGCGACCGCCACCGCCCGGTTCAAGGCAACGACCGGCGACGGCGCCAAGCGCAGGAGCGCGTCGTATAACCCCACGATCTGCGGCCAATCCGTTTTTGCACTGGTCGTCGCCTCAGCATGCACCGCAGAAATTGCCGCCTGCAAAGAATAGCTGCCGAAACGACGGGACGTCAGCGCGCCCGCCACCAATGCGCTACCTTCAGCAATCAACACCTGATCCCAGCGCTGGCGCTCCTGTTCGTCAAGCGCAATCAAGTCCCCATCGGCCGATGTTCTCGTGCTTCGGCGCGACTCGTGCAAAAGCATGAGCGCGAGCAATCCGGAAACTTCCGGTTCGGGCAGCAGTTCTGCGACCAATCGTGCAAGCCGAATCGCTTCCTGCGACAGATCGGCTCGCGTCACCGCGCCACCGGAACTGGGCGAGTAACCCTCGTTAAACACCAGGTAAATCACACGCAGCACGTTTTCGAGCCGCGCGGGACGTTCGTCGACATCGGGTACTTGAAACGGTATGCGGGCATCACGAATCTTCGCCTTGGCTCTAACGATGCGCTGTGCCAACGTTGGTGCAGGCGCGAGAAACGCGCGAGCGATTTCCTCCGTGGTCAACCCACACACTTCACGCAGCGTCAGCGCAACCTGGGCATCCGGTGCAAGCGCTGGATGGCAGCAGGTGAAAATCAGCCGCAGGCGATCGTCCTCCAGCGCCTCTCGCTCGTCGTAACCTTCGGTTTCATCCACAATAGCGGCCACTGCTTCCGCGACGTCATCGATTGCCGTAAACCTTGCGTTGCGGCGAATTCCGTCGATCGCCTTGAACCGTCCCGCCGACACCAGCCAGGCAAACGGGTTGGCCGGCAAACCGTCAC
>JBDSYI010000064.1:0-1956 GCA_039925745.1 Casimicrobium sp.
GCGCACGCCCTTAAAACAGCGCGGCAGGCTACAAACTTTGGCTCGAAGGGGCCCCCGTTCATTCGCCCCCGAGATTTGGAGTGAAAACGTCGATGAAGCGGTCCGTTGTTTGAGCGTAGCGAGTTCCGGACCGCGCGACGTTTTCGCTCCAAATCTCGGATCAGGGCGAATGTCGGGGTCGCCTTCTTTTGGTCACTAATCTTTACGAAGCAAGAAAAGTGACTGCCCTGCGGCATGAGCAGCTCGTGGCAAAGACTATTCTCCATTCGACCAAACCGCTCACCCTACCGCTCTCCCCAACGAGCAAGGGGACTAAAGTGCGCTTCGCGTCCACGTCGGACAAACCAGCAAATCACACGCAACCCCTGTCCCGGCTACCATGCGACCAAAGCAAAAGGAGACACTATGCGTTTAAAAGACAAAGTCGCCGTCATCACCGGTGGCGCTCAGGGATTTGGTTACGGTATCGCTGTGCGCTACGTGCAGGAGGGATGCGGCGTGATGCTGGTGGATGTGAATGGGGCGGCGGCCGAGCATGCGGCGGCACAGCTACAGGCGGTGGCTCAGGCATCAGGCGCACCACCGGTGGTGGCTCAGCAGGCAGACGTGTCAAAAGCTGAAGACTGGGACGAGTTGGTCAGCGCGGCGCTGGTTGCGTTTGGGCGCATCGACATCGTGGTGAACAACGCCGGTGTGTCACACAAAAATCAGCCAATGCTTGACGTGGATGAAGCCGAGTTTGATCGCGTTTACGCGACGAATGTGAAGTCGATTTACTTGTCGGCGAAATACGTAGTGCCGGTTTTCCGGTCGCAGCATGGCGGCTGTTTTGTGCAGATCGCGTCCACTGCGGGCGTGCGACCACGGCCCGGTTTGACCTGGTACAACGGATCGAAAGGCGCGGTAATTACGACAAGCAAATCGATGGCCGTTGAGCTGGCGAAAGACAAAATTCGCGTCAACTGCATCAACCCCGTGGCGGGCGAAACGCCGTTGCTCGCAACGTTCATGGGTGAAGATACGCCGGAGAAACGGGCACTGTTTACGGCGTCAATCCCACTCGGGCGATTATCCACGCCGAGGGACATTGCCAACGCGGCGCTGTTTCTTGCCAGCGACGAAGCCGAGTTCATCACCGGCGCTTGCCTTGAGGTGGACGGCGGGCGCTGCGTATAGAACGCCCGTTTAGCGCGAATGATCGTCTATCCTCACGGCTAGGAGGAAAGCAACATGGCAAAGTCACTGTCCGGGCTCGACGCGTCGTTTCTTTATCTGGAGACGCCGGAGCAGCCGATGCATGTAGCGAGCTTGTGCATCTACGAGGTGCCGCCCGAGCTCAAGCACGATTTCGACGCTGAGGTCGTTGCGCACCTGAAGCGGCGGCTGCATCTCGCGCCGATCTTCACTAATGTGTTGGCTCATGAGAAATATGGGCTCGGGCATCCGCATTGGGAGCATGTTGACGCGGTTGATTTTGACTACCACGTGCAACACATCAAGATTCCAAAACCGGGCTCGATGCGGCAGCTTGAAGCGGCCGTAGCAAAGGAGCATGCGCGCCTGCTGGATCGCTCGCAGCCGCTGTGGCAGTTCACCATTTTCTCTGGACTGAAAACCGGCGAGATTGGCTTCTACGGCAAAGTGCACCATGCCGCGCTCGACGGAAAGGGCGGCATGGTGCTCGCCAATTCGATCCTCGATTTGACGTCGACACCGCGAGAAGTGCCGCCCGCCGTTGCTCGCGCCGCGCCTCCAAAAACCAGCATGAAAATCGGCGAAATGATTGGGGCGGCATTCTCCAATTCACTGGCGCAATACGCGAAGATTGCCAAGTCGCTCCCGAGTTTGGCTGGTGCAGTCGCGCAGGCTGCCTCCCCGATGCTCAAGAAGGCGATGTCGAACCGCAAAGTGCCGTTTAACTTTGCGCCACGCACGCCGTTCAACGTGAACATTTCG
>JBDSYI010000065.1:0-3329 GCA_039925745.1 Casimicrobium sp.
CGCCCGCTGGTGGCCGCTTTTCAGTGGTTTTTTCGGCCTCGCGCTGGTGTGGTTTACCGTTCGCGCGCTGGCAGGGACAGAAGTCGCATGGGTCAGCGCCGGACTGTTGGGCGCGATGATCTACTACTTCGTCATCGCGCACATCAATACGCTGGACATGGGACTGGCAGCGTTCATGACGCTCACCATGGTGGGCCTGATTCGCGGCTTCGGCATTGACGGGCAATCAGGCGCAAAAGCGCGCGGCTGGATGATCGCGGCGTGGGCCGGAGCGGCGCTCGCATTTCTGTCGAAAGGTCTGATTGGGATCGTGCTGCCCGGAGCGATTTTTGTGTTGTATCTGCTCGTCTCAAGGCAGTGGCATTTGCTCAAACGCATGGAGTGGCTTTGGGGGCCGCTTGCGTTCCTGCTGATCGCGCTGCCGTGGCCGCTCCTGGTGCAATCCCGAAACCCGGAATGGGCGCATTTTTTCTTCATCTATGAGCACTTTGAACGCTTCTCGAACAGCGAACATGGCCGCGACGGGGTTTGGTACTACTACATTCCAAATTTGATCGTCGGATTGCTACCTTGGACACCAGCGTTTCTAGGGTTCTTTCGTCGTGACACTCGCGCTGCGATCACCGAAACATATGCAAAGACAGCACTCAATGTGCCGCTGTTCCTGGTCATTTGGTGCGCCTTTCTGATCGTTTTTTTTAGTATTTCACGGTCCAAATTACCCTCTTACTTGCTGCCGACGGTGCCCGCTTTTGCGATGCTGCTGGCACCGATGATGCTGCGCATGGCCGACGTGCAGTTTCGACGCGCGCTCGTGGCCATGGCGATTGTGCCGCTGGCACTTCTCGTCGCAGCCTTAATCAACGACAGGTTTGAATCGGACGCATATACGCCAGCGATGGTCAATGAGTATGCCAAATATTTTGTCCTGGGTGCTGCGCTTTACACTGCGGCGATACTGATGGCGTGGTGGTTGAACCGGAAGTCGCGACGCATCGATGCCTTGATCGTTGCTGCCACGCTCGCCACAGCGGCTGGCAGCGTGCTTGCAGTCGGCTACGGCACGTTGTCTGCCAGCACGTCGAGCCAGCAGTTGGTCGCGGACTTTTTGGCGAGCGAGCCGCAGTACCGAAAAGACGATGCATTCTTTTCAGTCGGCATGTATGAGCAGACCCTGCCTGCGTACTTGAAGCGCACGGTCACGCTAGTCGATTACCTTGACGAAATGGGGCTCGGTGCAGCAATGGAGCCGGACAAAGTGCGCTTCAATTTCGCCGATTTCGCCGAGGAATGGGCGTCGTTGGATCGCGCCTATGCGGTTACCGATTTTGATCAGTTGCCACGGATGGATTTCGCGGGATTGGACTATCGTATCGTTGCAACCGATTTGCGCCGCGCGATCATTGCCCGGCATCCGAAACAATGAAGCAGCGGACAGCTTTGTGAGCGCAACTGCCCTCAGTATTGCGCTGTTGAGTGTGCTTCTCAACGCCGCTGCGCAGTTGTTTCTAAAAGCGGGCACCAACATCGTCGGCACCGTCAGTTTTGGCGACACGAATACCTTTAACACGCTGATGCAAATCGCCCGAGTGCCGTGGTTCTGGGCGGGATTTGCGTGTTACGGAATCAGCCTTTTCACCTGGATCGCCACGCTCTCGCGTCTGCCGGTAAGCGTCGCCTATCCGCTAGTGTCGATTGGCTACGTCGTAAACGCCGCCGCGGCGTGGTATCTATTCGGCGAATCAATCACCGCGCAAAAATTGGTGGGCATCGGCCTGATCGTGGTCGGCGTCATTCTCGTTTCGAATACTGTTTCCAAATAATTCCCGTGACACCCAATAGAAAACCCATCGCCTTCGCCGCACCCTCGCTCGGTGAAGAAGAATATGCTGCCTCCGACGCCGTTTTACGCTCGGGCTGGATCGCCTCTGGCCCGAATGTAGTCGCACTGGAAGGAGAGCTTTCCGCGTACTTTGGCGGGCGTCCCACTCGACTTCTGACCAGCGAAACTGCGGCACTCGAAGTCGCGCTGCAATTTCTCGGCATCGGTGCCGACGACGAAGTATTGATCGGTGCGCAAACGTTTTTTTCCAGCGGCAACATGGTGAAAAAGGTCGGTGCGAAAGCGGTCTTTGTCGATGTGGACCTGAAATCACGCAACATTGATCTGACAGATGCCGCACGCCGCCTCACGGCAAAAACTAAAGCCATCATCCCGACCCATTACGCTGGTTTAGCCTGCGACATGGAGGCGCTTTACGCCTTCGCAAAGCTTCACAATTTACGAGTGATCGAAGACGCAGCGCTCGCGATTGGCTCGTCATGGCGAGGCAAAGCCATCGGCTCGTTCGGTGACATCGCTCTGTTTTCGTTTCACCCGAATAAAAACATCACCACCATCGAAGGCGGCGCCCTCGTCTGCAACGACATTGCCGAAGCCAGGCGCGTCGAGGTCCTGCGTTTTCACGGCATTAGCCGCCTGCCCGACCAAACGCGCGACGTAGATTTTCCTGGCGGCAAATTCAATATGACCGACGTAAGTGCCGCCATTGGTCGTGCCCAACTCAAAAAGCTCGATGCCTTTTGTCGCCATCGACGCCATCTTGCAACCCACTATTTGGGTCGTCTGAAGCCGATTCTTGATGATTCACTGTTGCCACACGCAGGTCATGCCGACGACCAAGCGGGCCATAGCTGGAATCTTTTCGCCATCCGCCTGCCACTCGATCAACTAAAGCGGACACGCGCCGAGATAATGGACGCAATGAAAGCGCTTGGCATCGCAACGAGCGTGTCCTACGAATCTCCGCATCTCACTAAGGTTTTCCGCAAACAAGGCTGGAAAACAGGTGATCTGCCCAACACTGAGTTGATCGCCAGTACCACCTTAACGCTGCCCCTGCACGCTGGTTTGATTGAGAGCGATATTGACTACGTGTGCGATAGTCTGACTTCTGTTCTTGCCGAGGCGCGCCGCTAAATGACGAATCCGCAACTCTCTGTTGTCATTCCGGTTTACAACGAGCAGGCCGTGCTGCCCGAGTTGTTCGCGCGGCTTTACCCGGCACTGGATGCCATCGCCGCAGCGGGCACTTCCTACGAAATAATTTTCATTAACGACGGTAGCAAAGACCGCTCGCCCGCGCTTTTGCTCGATCAGCAATCGAAGCGCGCCGACGTAACACGCATCGTGCTTTTCTCGGGAAACTTTGGCCAACATGCGGCGATCATGGCAGGCTTCGCGCAGGTGCGTGGCGAAGTGGCAGTGACACTGGACGCCGATCTGCAAAACCCACCTGAAGAAATTCATAAGCTCCTCACGGCGTATC
>JBDSYI010000066.1:0-5866 GCA_039925745.1 Casimicrobium sp.
CCTGGCTCTGGTCAGCTCACCATTGACGGCAGTCTGGCTGCAGGACGACGGATATTGGGGGTCACTGATTTTGTCGACACCGCGGCGTTTCAATTCAATTTGTCGGGGGTTCGTTTGCTGCGGGGAAGCAGCAGCAATAGCTTTGGAGGATGTGTGGCCATCGGCGAACATGCTTCGTTCAACGACGTAATCTTTGAGAGTTGCGAATCGGTGGGAGCGCCGGGCAACTTCAGCCTAGGTGGCGCTCTCGCAGTTGGCGTTGATGCCGCGAACGCAAGCAATGTGCGACCAAACGTATCCATCGCCAATTCGGTCTTCCTAAACAATCGCGCCACGCGCGGCACGGCATCGACTCGTTCCGAGGCGGGCGCGTTGGCGCTAGGCGGTAACGGCAATATGATCGGCACGATCTCTGTCGTCGGCACTACTTTTAACGGTAACGCAGCCGACACGCGCGGTGCTGCGCTGATTGTTGACGCAACGTCGGTCACGATCTCAAGCTCAAACTTCATCGGGAACGCGGCGACGGGCGCGACGGGTCGCCACGGCGGGCTATTGATCACTTTCGTTTCAGGCAATGTCACGATCAACAACGGAACGCGCATCAACGGAAATGTTGCGGGTGACCAGCGGGCGGGCATTGGCATCAACACCGTCGGCGGAACGGTGACACTAGATAACGTCGATATTTCCGGAAACTATGCCAATCGCGGTTCGATCGGCGGCGCCGACATCATCACTGACGCATTTGACAACGTAGGCGCTTGCACTGGCACGTCGCTGCAGCCGGTTAACCTGACCAACGTGCGCATTCAGGGCAATTCGGCGGCTGGCACCGTGGGTGGTTTACGAGTCACGTGTTCGGGCGCAGTGACGATGACCGACGTGTCTCTCATTGCAAACGAAAGTAGAGGCTATCGCCTGTCGCCGACGGACACAGTCGCATCGGGGTTGGCCGCCGCCAGTCTTGGATTTGACAGCTTTCCAACGTCTACGCTAACCATGACGCGAGTCAATATTGAAAAGAACGCGGATCTTGGCACAGTGATCGGCGGGCCTGGCAGCATCGTGCGTGTGTACGGCATGAACTCCTTCATGGCCGATGGTTTGATCTTCCGCGACAACTATGCGCAGCGCCAGTTTGGTTTTTGGCTGGGTGCCCGTGCCGCTGGCAGAAATTATCTGATCACCAATTCCGAGTTCAGCGGCAACAACACCGATGACGCGCCAGCCCTCTACATCGACCAGGAAGGTAGCTACACCATCCGCAACACGACGGTGGCCCATAACCGGGCGCGCAACACCTTTGGCAGCGCTATCACGGCGTACAACCAGAGCACGACGCCAGGGGGGTTCAATCTGGCCGTTGAGCATTCAACCATCGCTCGAAACTCACCGGGTTCCGCCAGCACACCATCGGCCTTCCGGGTAGTGGCGGCTAACGCGGCCGCAGCTGCGGCGGTTCAGATAGCCATCAAGAATTCAATTCTTGGCCAGCAGGTTTACGTGCCAGGGGGATCGCCGGTTGTATATTGGGATCCCACCGTCACGGCAATCACTGCGCAAAACAACCTGGTCGAAAGTAGCAACGGCTTGCCGTCAGCGACCTCCTTCTGCGCGGGCACTGGCATGAAGTGCGATGTCCCGAGCCTTGTGGCTCCAATTGCCAACAATGGCGGTGCCAGCGGGACGCATACGATGGCGCTGATGGCGGGAAGTCCGGCTATTGACTCCGGCGGTGTCGTGTTGGGTGGCCTGACCACGGATCAGCGCGGCGCTGGTTTTCCTCGTGTGAACGGTGCTGCCGTCGACATGGGGGCGTTGGAATCCAGTGCGGTCACGCTTGCCGGTTGCACACTGGATCTCGATGGCAACGGCACGATAAGCGCAGCGACGGATGGACTAATGATGGCGCGTGCGCTGTTTGGCCTCACCGGAACGGCAGTCACCGGCAATGCATTGGGAGCATCGCCAACGCGTGGCGACTGGGCATCAATTCGCAGTTACGTCAACGCCAATTGCGGCACCAATTTTGCACCGTAACTCGCCGGAGCTCTGCGCAACAGCTACCTGCGCACGCATCGGCGCCAAAGCATCCGGCTGCTCGATAAATAATCTCGTCTTGGCGTAGGACTCGGCGATGAGACCGTTGATCCCGGCGAGAAAATCAAGGCGTTCGCGCTGAACCTCCCGCCCTAAGTTAATCTATGGTTCTGAGTTTCACGCATCGAGCATTAATGCCTAATTGCCCAGCAACCCCGATTTCAGCCGCTCATCCACCGGGTTTTCGCCAACGAATATTTTCAGCACTGCGTTGTAAAAATCGGCTCCTTCGATGACGCTGCCTTGCTTCGTGCCGTTTAGCGTGACCGAGGTGCCCATCCCGGGAACAAAGTCGAAATTAATGTTGTCACCCGCCACCACGCTGCCGATGGCATTAATGCTCTGGGTTAACTGTTGCATCCGGGCGCTCAACTGTACGAGTTCCGCCTTGCTCGCGTTCTCCTCGATACCTTCAACCAGCGCCTCAATGAAATCGTCGGCGTCGGCTTTTCGCAGCATACGCAGTTGCAATCGCTTGGGGCAAGCCATGTTTGCGATGACCCGGAACGTGACCGCTTTTTCTTGCAAATAGAGACCAGCCACGTACACCTTGATGAACAGCATGGAGCGGGCGCCAAGACCGTTTAAGGCGAGCTCGTGCGCGCCGAGTCGGGCACTGTCGTCAAAGCGTTGCCCCTGTAGCGTGGCGGCGACGGACGCGGTCCCATGCACAGCAATGCACATGAGAAATGCAGTCTTGTAGACCCAATTCACTTTGAGCAGCCAACAGGCTGTTGCAACCGCTTCAGCACCCGCTGTTGATTGATGAAAAAACGCCACAACGCGCGCACTCCAACCGGCTGACAGCCCCGCTGGCGGTTCAGGTGCCCAATGTGAAACGCAAGTTTGTATTGCGCAAACAACGTCTTGTACGCATTGCGCAACGTGGTGTTAGCGTCCCAAATGTGATTGGCTTCAGCACCGACGCCATTGACCTCGACGATTTGAAAATTTTCACCACGCTGAAATTCGTCAAGTCGATCAAAGCGCACGTCGAATCGCCCGAAATAGAAATCGTTTATGCCGTCAGCGATTTCATCAAACCGCGCCAGCATCGTTGGTGTCACCCACTGTCGCCCATCCGTGAGCGTCGCCCCCAGTCGCAGGCTGCGCGCGAAGGCGAGTATGACCGTCTCGCGCGCTTGTGGGATCCAGTCGAGGCGGTCGTGCTGTGAGTCCAGTTGCAACGCGCGACAGCGGGCAACGAGCGGGGCAGCAAGAATCAATTCACGCAAATTAGATATGCCATCGCCCACCACCTGTGCGGGCGCGCTGAGGTTCATTGAAAAAATACGCCCCGAACGCGCTCCCGGCAAACGCACGTAAAACACACCCGCCTCATGTCGCAGTGCCACCAGTTTTTGCAATACGATAGTTTCACCGCGCGGAAACGCGTCGATGTAGCTTAGCAAGTCAGCAACGCAATAGATCGGGCACACGCCGTACCCATGGTGGCCGCGATCAGGCTTCGCCACCAGCGGGAACTCAAGCGCAGCAGAATCCAGCGCGCGCAGCGCAACCCGCAAATCCTCATCGCTTCCGCCACCTTCAGCCATCACCGAGTGCGAGCGCGTCAACAGCACATGTGGCGCAAACCACCTAAGTGCCCCGGGCGCGACCTGCAACATCGCCTGATTTTTTGACTCACCCACCAAACCTCCGCACTCAAAGGATGGATTGGCTGCGGTGGGTAGCGTGAAGCTGCGATAGCGCAGTGACAGCATCAGCCACATCACGACTACCGGGGCATAAAACATCCAGGCGGGCAATCGCTCAAACCAGCAAATTTGCGGTTTGTCGAGTTGCGTGGCCGACGGCAACGCTAAGGCGTCAAACCTGGCGCCGCGCATCGTGTCACCAGCAAAAATCGCGGAAGTCACGGCGGCCGAATTCTGCGCACGTGCCGCCTGGAACCTCCACACCGCCAACGCCACAAATCCAGCCACGACTAGGGCCGACGTCCAGGAGAACCGATGCTGCAACAGGATATTGCCAAATCCCAGCAGGGCAGCGAACACCACCGCAGTCCAAACCAGGCCCGTACTTGAAGCGAACCAGAAAAACCGCTTGAACGGCAAACGCAAAAAACCACAGGCAATGAATGTCGGCGGCAACATCCACGGCAACAGCCGGCTCATGATGACTGCGGGTAGCAGACGCGGCCCCATCCATTCGCCCGCACGTTTTACCCTGGGACCGTCGATCCAGCGCAGCGCCCATTTGAAATGGCTCGCGCAATAGCCAAGCCCGTACAGGCCGGCGTCCGTCGTAACCACGCCGCAATAGACCGCAGTGGTTGCCAGCGGCAATGACAGCAGGTCTGATAGCGCGAGCATCACAGCAAATGCCGCGGCACCCTCTTCCAGCACGAACGTTATGGAAAAAATCGAGAACCACAGAAAAAGTGGATCAGCGGAAAACCCGGACAGCGTCTGAAAAAGTGAATCAACCGACATAGTGCAATTGCGGCCGTGGGCCAACCCTCATGAAACTCGACGAGCGTCAGCGCTTGACGAGGTCAGGTTCCAGCAAGGCCGAAAACATCACACTAGTCATCACTGAAATTGTTGAACTTTTACAGAGTGTTACAAATAAATGCTGACCAGCACCTGAGTAAAGGTCCGGTTCACCATGTACGTATACGGAGCAGCGTCCGAGACTGCAGCGTCACGGTGCTATCGCCGTCTTCTGCCAGCCGGAACCGCACCAAAATTATTAGCCGCCTGGAAATTTTGAACATGAGAACCCGACCATGCTGTCCAATCTGATTGCCAAGACCAGGGCGTCAACGTCGCGCTATGTGACCCGGCTAGCGCAGACTGACCGTGAGTTGCTACAAGCGCAAGCGCTGCGATTTCAGGTGTTCAACCTCGAACTGGGCGAAGGGCTTGCCGAGTCCGTGACGCTGGGGTTGGACGTGGATCGCTACGATGCAGCATGCGACCACCTGCTGGTGATTGACACTTCGACTGACACGGTCGTCGGGACTTATCGCTTGCAAACTGGCGACCGGGCGCATCAGCGTCACGGCTACTACTGCGAGCGCGAATTCGACTTGACGCCGTTCGCGCCGCATCGTAGCCAGGTGCTGGAGCTGGGCCGCGCCTGTGTCCACATTGAGCACCGCAGCTTTGCTGTGCTCAACGCTTTGTGGCGGGCGATTGCACTCTACGCGAGGGAACGCGGATCGCGCTATCTGATCGGTTGCAGCTCTCTGACCAGTCAGGATGAATCGGTCGGCGCTGCCAGTTACCTCGCGCTGCAAAAGCACCTGGCCCCGACCGACTTTCGCACGCTTCCGCAACCTGCTTACGTGTGCGAGATGTCGATCGTAGCCACAAAACCACCGAAAATTCCAAAGCTTTTAGCCGCGTATCTTGCGCTCGGGATCAAGCTCTGTGGCCCGCCCGCGATCGATCGCGAATTTAAGACGATTGATTTTTTAACGTTGTTCGATCTGGAGCAAATCCGGATGGACGGCACCTCAGGCTGGATGCGCTTTGAGCAGTGATCGCTGGTGCTCGATTGTGCGTTGGCTCGCGATTCACTCACACAACGCAACCACGGGTTGACGATCAATCGTGCTTTGTAGACACATAGTCGCACGTCACCGTGCAGGCCTTCGATTGACGAGAAAAATACCCATCGCGACAAACGCCAGCGCAAACACGAGCGTGGCGGTCACCGCTTCGTTGAGCCAAAGTGCGCCGAACAACAATGCGAACATCGGCGTCAGAAAAACAAATATGGAAATCCTGGTTGC